>JBBFLK010000004.1 GCA_037479115.1 Anaerohalosphaeraceae bacterium
GGTTGCTGAAATCCCCGAATGTAACCGTCGCATTAAAGTTTTGAACAAAAAAGTCAATGATGGCCTGATTGCCGGTCTGGCTCGTCCCGGATACGGCAATATTCAGGCCCTGACTGGTTCCGACAAACACCCCCACAAGCATCAAAACAACTATACTGATTCTCATCTTAAATCTCCTTTCAGTTTTGTTGCAAAGGGGTCTTTTGTCACACTCCGCCATTTCAGCCGGGCTGCTGATGGTTCGGAGGCGCCGCCCCATCAGCAGGTTCCGACCGAAGAAAAAAGCGTTCATTTCCGTTTTCTGAGCAAGGTAAGGGTGCCCAGACTCAGCAAGGCCATAATGGTCGGTTCGGGAATGGAAACGACAGAAACCGTAATTTCATCTATCTGCACGATTCCGGTCCCCGTACTTTTCAGGAGAATGCCGAGCGTACCGCCGACCGCTGCAGGCGTGGCCGGAATTCCAACAGAATCAGAATACCAGACCCCATCCGGCATCCAGGAATTAATGTTCTGGACATAGCTGCCGAATACATTGTCCGGATGGTTATAGAACAAAGAAGCCGTCCACTGCCCCGTACCGGTCCAGCCCCACACACCGGCTATATACTTAATGAAAAACACATCCCCAGCCTGGATGGTATAGGAGCTCATTGTGTAGGCCGCATCGCCGGCGGACATAAAGCCCGCATTCTTATGAACATCGGTATAAGCCTGGGTCAGCCACCAGGCACCCGGTCCTTCAACCCCTGCATCGTTCAGCGGGCCGGTGGAAGGATAGTTTGTCCATCCAAGGATCTCCGTGGCCCACGGAGCGTCAAAGCCTTTAAACGGCCAGGAAGTCACAGTCCCGGAATCAAAATCGATGTTCACAAATGAATCGATAACCACCATTGCCTGTGACCCTGCAGCCAACGCAGCCGCCATAAATAGAACCAATACTTTTTTCATCTCTTAATCCTCCATCCAAAAATACTTGTTACCATTTCAGTCCGCGTACACGATATCACACACTTCACACCTGTTCTCTTGCCCTGCGATGCATGAGTCCTTTTCTCTGTTTCGGATTTCAGCCGGGCTGCTGATGGTTCGGAGGCGCCGCCCCATCAGCAGGTTCCGACTGAAGAAGAGAAGAGAACTTTTAGCGTTTTCGTCTGAGAGCAAGCACTCCCAGCCCCAGCAGAGTCATGCTCGCCGGCTCAGGAATCATCGTGATTTTCAGGTTGTCAAACAGCCAGATTTGTTCCCAGGCCGGTGTGCCGGCAGCAACCGCCCAGCCCGGCCAGCCCGGACCGCCGATTTCAATCTGCCAGGTCGTGTCTGTCAGATCCCAGGCACTTCCGTTCCACCAGTTTACGGTCAATTCCGAAAGATTCTTTTCCACATGCACCCAGCCGGCGGCCTGCGTGAAGTTCATAATACCCGAGCCCCTGCCGACGCCGTTGCCCGTTCCGGTGAGCACAAAGAATTCAAGCGCGATGGGGTCCCAGCTGCCCGAAACGTTCTTGATATCAAACGAAATGGTGTAGTCTGCCGGATTGGTGCTGGTGTTTCCGGACACGGTAATCGTCCACTTGGAGCCGAAACGCGTGTTCACAGACGCAGTGCCCTGAGAATTGTCAATCAGGCCCACATGTTTGACAACCGTATTGTAGGGTGCTCCCTCGCTTGCATAAACAGCCGTATGGCTCTTGACAAAACCGTTTGCCGTATCGCCGTCAATCCAGTTCCAGGCCGGAAAACCGGCGCCGATGGTCTCGCTGTTGTAATCATTGGAATAGACCGTCACAACAGCGGAAGCTGTGCCCGCTGCACATATCATTGCCAACAAGAAAATCCCCGTACCTTTCATCGTCTTTCCTCCGAAAATGTGGTTATTCTTCCTCAATCCCTTTCGTACGCTCTATCCTCACACACTTCACACATCTATTCACGAAGTCAGGGAAACAAACAAGGGATATGCTGCCGCCCGGGATTGCTGCGTTTCATCACCCATGTCTTCTCCCGCCTGTTTTTCACCACCAGAAATACTGACCGAACTGAATCTGTGTCCGGAGGTCCTGCCGCCGTTTCCATTCCACATGTCCGTCGGCAAACGCCATGTTGGCCCCGGCGACGTCCTTGCGGTTGGAGCCCGGTTCGGACTGACGAGCCAGATGGTTGGCCCTGTCATACAGTCCGTAGGCGCTGTACAGTCCGCCGGCCACCTCTGTAAAATTGCATCCGCCCGGCGGGGCCTGCACGTAGCCGGAAGCGGCTGTGCCGCTGTACTGGCTGAGCACATTGTCCACAATCATCAGTGTTGCACTGCTGTTATTCAGCGTGGTCAGTTTGCGAATCCAGACCGCCCGCACTCCGCTCAGCAGCCGATCCGGATACCGGGAGGTCGGAGGATTGCTGGCGTAGTTGACCCGGTCAAACAGATAGTTGTAGGACATCACGCGAAACTCCTGCCGCTGGCGGGCCTCCGGCAGACGGCTCTCATCCCGCAGAGGCAGCGGGCCGGTCACCGCACCGGGTACCGGCGGCTGATAGTCTGAATCGCCCACCCAGGAAAACTGCCAGAACCGCCCGTCGTCGGAGCTCTTAAACCGGTTGGACGGGCAGTAAAACGACTTCTGATCCAGCCCGGCATACTGCATAATCTGATTGCTGCACCAGAAGGACAGGTCCTGAAGCCAGTTGCCGCCTTCATTGAGCGGAACCGAGCCGTCATTCTGTTCGGCATACAGACGAATCCCCTGCGCCTGGGAGCGGATATTGTTGCTGCAGACAACTTTATACGAATATTCCTTCGCTCGGCCCAGCGCCGGAATCATAATCGACAGCAAAAGACCGATAATCGCAATCACCACCAGCAGCTCAATCAGGGTAAATCCGTATGCTCTTCTCATAGATTTTCTTGCTCTCCTTTCCATGCATTTTTCTTTCTTTTCTATTCGAGAATCAAAACCGGTTCGGCGAACAAGCACCAGTCGCTGTCAATCGTGGTCACCCACTGACCGTTAAGAAACCGATTGGGGGCATCGCCTCCGTCGGTAGTCATCAGGGTCAGGAAGCGGTCGTTTTCCGACAGCTCAATTTCTGCAAAATCGAACTGTCCGACTTTGACCTGGGATTTCCAGAAGCGAGGTTTTCCGTCCACCAGCACCCAGAAATCGGCGTTGGCGGCTTCCGGACGAATCGCATTCCCCTCAATTCCAAAGTAAGAGCGGAATCGGACAATTTTGACGCCCGGCAGGTCTTTTCGAAGCGCCTTGAGGTCATACGTAATCCCCATATTCGCATGCATCACCAGACAGTTCACAAAAGGCGGAACCGCCTGGGAGTAGTTTTCCGGAACAGGCCACGGGAACGGCCGAAGAGAGGCGACTATGCTGGTAAACCACCAGCCGCTGGTGACGGGACATTCCTGAAAGATATGTCCCCGAGAACTGACAATCTGCGGCATTCGCCCGTTGGGGATGAACACCCCGTCCACATAGTCCAGACTCGGCGTCGGACGGTACAGGTTGGGGGATTCCTGATTGTGAAAAAGAATGGTCGAAGCGCGTCCGGTTGACGGGTCGATGCCCATCTCGTTTTTGCCGGTTCCCAGCCCGTTGCCGCCGGAGGCTATATCCGCCAGATTCAGCTGCGTCTGTCCGCGCCAGATGATACCGGTCTGCGAGTGGATATGGCGGACGAACGAATCTTTTTTGAGCGGAATATCCTGAATTGTTCCATTTCCGGCGATTGCCTTGGCCTGGCCGCGGGCGATTTCCACGTGATTTTTTGGATTGCTGCCCGTGCCGGAAATCAGCAGGGTTTTGCCGGACAGCACATGGACCTCCGTCTGCCCGTCGGGCTCTGCTTTGACGCCGAATTCCGTGCCCAAATCGATGATTTTCGAGTTGGCGGTGCTGACGATAAACCCAACGGCGTGGGAAGGAACGATGGCATACAGCCGTCCGAAATTCAGATGCACCTGGTCCTCGGTAAGAATCTCGAATTTGGCCGGACCTTCCAGAAGGAGCGTGCTGCCGTTGTCAAAAGCCAGTTTCACAATTCCTTCGTACAGCAGCAGAGGCTCGGATTTGGTCACTAGACGGCTGCCGTTCTGAATCGGCTGCTTAGTGCCCCATTTGGCGTTGTAGGAATCGGAAACCGTCGCCACCTCCATTCCGCTTCCGGGCGGTGAGAAAAAGGCATACACAAGAACAAAGAAGAGAGCCGCGGAGGAGAGGACCAGTGAATAAATCGAAAATTTGCTGACACGCGGTGCTGTTTTGAGCTGCAGCTGGGGCTTTTCCTCGCGGGGTTCTTCTTTGGGGGCCGGCGGCACTTCTACAGCCGGCGCCGATTTTTCCTCATGAGCCAGCTCACCCCAGAACCGCTCGTCGATGGAGCTGTCGGCCAGCAGCGAGGCGGCTCCGGAAGGAAGCTCGCTTTGAAACTTGGTCCGAACCGTGTTGTAGTGAATGACAAACTCGCAGTAATGCCTGACCAGCTCCGGATGCGCCGCGAACAGCTCATCCAGCTGCTGAATCTCTTCATCGCTGATGGTATTCTCCAGCAGCTTCAGAATCAAAGTATCAATAAGCCGTCTGTTCGGATACGAATTCATTCGAACCTCTGAACGGGTTGAGCGGACAAAGTCTTTTTGATGCAGAACCGCAGCCAGTCCAGCGCCTGAGCAATATGGTTGTAGAGCGTGCTGACAGGCTGGCCGAACTGGACGGACAATTCTTTGACGGAAATATTGTCCGAAAAATGCAGTTTCAGCAGAGAGCGCCGCCTGGCGTCCAGTTTTTCACAGCAGATATCCAGGGCCTTCAGGCGAGTGGACAGCTCCTCTGATGATTCAACTGCCAACTCGGCGGCCTGTTTGTAAAACTCGTTGCGGAAAAGCTTCTTGGTCTTTTCGTTCCGCCGCAGATATTCAAAACATTTGTTTTTGGCGATTCGAATGGCCCAGGCGGAAAAATTCGTTCCTTCCTCAAACTGGTCGAACTTTTCCCACAGCGTCGCCGCGGTTTCCTGAAGCAAATCATCGGCGGCGCTGGGATTGTGAACAATCACCAGGATAATGGAGTGCAGCCGGTTCTGGATGCTCGTGTACAAGCGGAAAAATTTTGCACTCTTTTTATCCATAATTATCCGTTCAAATCGCCCCACGTCCTGAAAAACGGCATTCCAAAGCCGCTTCCTTAAGGGATAATGAACGACTGGTGAAAAATTCTAAAAAAGTGAAAAATGAATAATATGGTAAGATAAGTTAGGCCATATTCCTCGAATTAAAACAAGGAATACTCCAGTTATGTTAATCTTGAGAAAGGCCGGATTGCTTATCGATAGAATTCAGCTGCCAAATTCGGATAGACTCGAATCGGGCTTGGCCATTATTTGAAAACAGATAGACATAGTCCCAATCCTGTTCAGGGCAAGGCGACAAAACCCGACTGATGCACTGGCGGCCGTTATTAATATAGATTTCAACGACACTATTGTCTAAAAACAGATGGAGTACAACGGGTTCATTGCCCGACAATGGAACCTCTCGGTCCCCCACAGTCAGCCGGTTCGCCTGTCGGGTAATCGCCAATCCGTCGGTTCCGTCTTCTTTACAGAGGACAATCAATCCGCATTCGGAGGCGTCGGCAGGGACGATTTTCATTTTGACTTCGAGCTGTTTTCCGCGGATGTCGAGAGGAATCCGCTGGTTTTCGAGAAGAATTTGCTTTTGCTGCCAAAGCGGACCTCGCAGCGACTTCAGTTCCGGCGCCGGCGTCTGGAGCAGTTCTCCTCTATCTGAAAGGGTCAGAACCCGCGGCAGGGACATACACCCGTTCCAGCCCTTTGTGTTCTGAAACCCCCGCAGCCAGCCGAGCAGAATGCGCCGTCCGCGGCGGTCAATCAGCACATTCGTGCCGTAAAAGTTCTCGCTGGCATCCGCCAGGCCCCGATGAACGGTCGTAAACGTTCCCTGTTTTGCATCGAAATCGCCTACAAAGTACTCCACCGGCCCATACGGCGAAATCAGCATCACAAAGCGGTTTTCCAAAGGAAAGAAATTCGGGCATTCGATGCTGTGCAGTTTCGGGTCCGGATGCCGAAAGAGAATCCCTCTGTATGTCCACTTCAGCAGGTCCCCCTGCCGGGCTTCATAGAGAAACGCCGCGGCCCGGTTTCCCTCGCCGGCCGGCAGCCGTCCGCCCAAAACCAGATAGGTTTTCCCCTCCGCACAAAACACAAACGGGTCCCGCCACTCTTCAATCGAAAGGCCGCCGTGGTCCTCCATTTTCAGGACAGGATTGCCGGCGTATTTTTCCCACACGAGCAGGTCAGGAGAGCCGACAGCCGCCCACTGTTCGGGCAAAGGATGCCCGATGCTCGTATAGAAGATAAGCGGCTGGTTTGCGGAATTCAGCGTCAGACAGCCGGAAAAAACATGTTCTTCGCCTTTTTCGCGGGAGGGCCACAGGGCAATCGGCAGATGTTCCCAATGCACCAAATCCCGGCTTCGGGCGTGTCCCCAGTGGATCGTGCCCCACTGGTCGCCGTAAGGGTTGAGCAGATAAAAGATGTGATAGTAGCCCCTGTAATGGAGCACGCCGTTGATGTCGTTCATCCATTGAGCCGGCGCAGAAAAATGATAGGCCGGACGCATCGGGTCGGCGGCCGCCTCGGGCACACGAGCCAGCATCGATTCCATCGCCCGAACAACAGCCGGATTTGGGCGGTGCGGCTCTGCAGAGGCCGGATGTTCGACCAACCTTGCGCAGCCGGCCTGAAAAACAGCGGCGGCGACCGCAAATACCATTCGTCTATAACGCTCCGGCCGATTCATTGACGCACTCCTTGCGATATTATCCGACAGCCAGTTGTTTCTGCATCTGCTCAAGCGGTACGCCTTTGGTCTCCGGCATTACGAACAGCACCCAAAGGAGCTGGCCGACCATACAGAGCCCGTACAGGGCAAAGATTCGCCAGCCGAGCTGTTCGGCAAACATCGGAAACGTCTGAGAAATCAGGGCTGCCATAATCCAGTGGGTAAAACTGCCCAGAGCCTGCCCACGAGCCCGAAGGGCATTGGGGAAAATCTCGCTGATGAAGACCCAGATGACGGCCCCCTGTCCGAAGGCGTGGGCGGCAATAAAAAGGATAAAGCCCGCCAGAACCATTACGCCGCCGGCGCCGGAATAAAAGGCCCAGGCGACGATGCTCAAGCTGAGGATGTATCCGATGGAGCCGGCCAGCATCAGTTTTTTGCGTCCGAAATGGTCAATGACCGCCAAAGCCGCCATCGTAAAGACCAGATTGGTCAGCCCAATGATAACCGACTGGGCCAGGGCGGAGGTGCCTTCCGCTCCGGCCATCTCGAAAATCCGCCGCGTGTAGTAAATCAGAGCATTGATACCGGACAGCTGGTTAAAGACGGCAATCATCACCGCCAGCAGGATGGGTTTGAGATACTTGCGGCGGAAGAACGGCTCCTTCAAACTGGCGGCGTCTTCTGTAAGGGACTTCTGAATTGCCCGCAGCTCCTCCTCCACATCGCCGCTGTCAGTGCCGACCTGATTGAGCACGTCTTTGGCTTCTTCAAGGCGGCCCTGAGCAACCAGCCATCGCGGGCTTCGGGGCACGCCGAACAAAAGAAGAAAGAATGCCGCTGCCGGAAAGGCCTCTACGCCGAACATCCAGCGCCATTCCCACGCCCCCAGATTCATCAGACTGATAAGCCAGTTGGACAGATACGCCAGCAGAATCCCCAAGACGATGTTAAACTGGGTAATAGCAACCAGCCGACCTCGCAAACGTGCTGGGGAGATTTCGGCGATGTACATCGGGGAAATGACGGAGGCCCCGCCGACTGCCAGCCCGCCGATAAAGCGAAAGATACTGAAGGAAATCATCCCCCAGGCCAGGGCACTGCCGACCGCCGAGACAAAATAGAGAATGCCGAGCACCTTCAGAATCGTCCGCCGTCCATACCGGTCGGCGGGTCTTCCGAACAGCAGCGAACCGATGACCGTGCCGAGCAGGGCGCTGGCAACCACCGTCCCGTGCCAGAAAGAGGTCTTCTGCAGGACGGGAAGCGCCTCCTCGCTTTGACCGGCGGGAAGGTCCGGACGCCCGAACCATTGAGCCGCCGAAAGATACTGATTGTGATAGAGCCGCTCGAGGGTCTTTTCGGCGCCGGAAATGACGGCGGTATCAAAGCCGAACAGCAGGCCCCCCAGCGCCGCTACGAGAGCACTTTTCAACAGAATCCCTTGTTTTTCCATGGCTGCTTCTCTTTCAGGGGCATTTTAACCCCGACCTCGATTTTGTTTTGCAAAAGCTTTATTAATAATTGATTGAAAGAGGGGAAATTGGAAGAAAAAGAGGCACAATTGATAGGAGAACTGGGCAGGGGCGGATTCGAACCGCCGACACACGGATTTTCAGTCCGTTGCTCTACCAACTGAGCTACCTACCCGTCGGCTGAAAGCAGTTCAGCAAAGAAGGAAACATACCATCCGCATCTCCAAAATGCAAGCAGGATTGAGGGATTTTTCGAGGATTTTTGGGAGTATCCTGCGGTCTATGCTGTTTTATCTGTTTTTCTGTCAAACGCTTACGGTTTTTCGCAGGTAAATGGCCAGCACGTCGATGTCCGCAGGCGTAATTCCGCCGATTCGCGAGGCCTGCCCGAGCGTGTACGGGCGAAAGGCCGTCAGTTTCTCTTTGGCCTCGTACCGCAGGTGCGGGACCCGGAAATAATCCAGCCCCTCCGGCAGGCGGACATTCTCAAGCCGGCGAAACCGCTCGATTTGCCGCTGCTGGCGCTGGAGATACCCCTCGTATTTGGCGGCAATCGACACCGCCTCGAGCACCTGCCCGGGCAGATTCATCTGCCGAACTGTTTCATCGCGGCGGAGGTCTTCGGAAAGCGGATGGCCGGGTTGCTGGAGCCATTCCCAGAGCGTCTTGCCCGAAATCCGAACCGAACGCAGGTAGCCCGTCAGCTCCTCCATCTGCCTTTGTTTGGCCTGAAAGGCCTGCCAGCGGGCGTCATCCACCAGACCCAGCCGCCGGCCCAGCGGCGTCAGCCGCACATCCGCATTGTCCGAACGGAGCGTGAGCCGATATTCCGCACGGGAGGTAAACATCCGATACGGCTCATCGATTTCGCGGGTCAGCAGGTCATCGAGCATCACGCCGATATAGGCCTGGTCGCGTCCCAGAACAAAGGGCTCCTGCCCGCGAATGGACAGCACGGCGTTGATGCCCGCCGTCAGCCCCAGCGCGGCGGCCTCTTCGTAGCCGGTCGTACCGTTGATTTGCCCGGCCATAAAGAGCCCCGGAATGCGGCGGCTTTCGAGATTGATTTTCAGCTGCGTCGCCGGACAATAGTCGTATTCGATGGCGTAGGCATAGTGAACAATCCGGGCCTTTTCGGTGCCCGGAATCAGCCGCAGCATTTCCTCCTGCACATCTTTGGGCACAGACGTGCTGATGCCGTTGCAGTAAATCGTCGTCACGGCCCGGTCTTCGGGCTCCAGAAAAATCTGGTGGCGGCTCTTGTCGGCAAACCGGACGATTTTGGTTTCGATGCTCGGACAGTACCGCGGGCCGACCGACTCAATCTGGCCGGTAAACATCGGCGCCCGGTGAAGGTTGTCCCGCAGGAGTTTGTGGACGGCCTCGTTGGTGTAGGTAATCCAGCAGGGCACCTGCGGCTGCCGAATCGAATCGGTCAGAAATGAAAACGGCACCGGCGGCTCATCGCCCGGCTGCACCTCCAGTTTGTCCAAATCCACGGTGCGGGCGTCCAGCCGGACGGGTGTGCCGGTTTTCAGCCGCCGCACGGTCAGCCCCAGCCGGCGCAGGCTGTCGGACAGTTCATTGCAGGCCGGCTCGTCCAGCCGCCCCCCGGGCCATTTTTCCGGGCCGCAGTGCAGGATGCCGCCCAAAAAGGTACCCGTTGTCAAAATGACCGCCGGTGCTCGAAAGACCCGTCCGTCCGTGCAGGCCACGCCCGCAACCCGTCCGTCAGCCAGAAGAATCTCGGCGGCCATGCCTTCGGCAATATCCAGATTGTCCGCCCCTTCGAGAGCGTCGCGAATCCAGTCTTTGTAGGCGTATTTGTCGGCCTGCGCGCGGGGACTTTGCACCGCCGGGCCTTTGGAGCGGTTCAGGACGCGGAACTGAATGCCCGTTGCGTCGATGGCCCGGCCCATCAGACCGCCGAGCGCATCGATTTCGCGAACCAGCTGGCCCTTGCCGATGCCGCCGACGGCCGGGTTGCAGCTCATCTTGGCAATCGTGTCGCGCGACAGCGTCAGCAGCAGCGTCCGGGCCCCCATCCGCGAGGCCGCCCAGGCCGCCTCCGCTCCCGCATGTCCGCCCCCGACAACCACAATGTCATACTCATTTTTCACAGGTCTATAAAATAACAGAAAAACCACGAAAAACCAGAACCGGCCCCGGCTCAAAACGCCCGAAGAAACAGGACAAATGCCGAGAGGGTCACGCTGTTCGAAGGCCATGAATGTTCGAAGGCATTCCGGAGCCGCCATGTCTTCTGCTGAGGACCCCCAACTTTGGATTCATCCTGTCATCCAGTCACCCTCTGCTGACAGATTCCGCCTGTCCGGAAGCGGATCCCCTCCAGAAGGATACGTTCTTTCCCGGCTGTCCCATTTTTAACAGATTTCCTGTTGACAGTTTTGCCGTAGAACGCTATATATAAGACATCTGAATAGGCAGGGCCTACATATAGTATTGCTGTTCGGCGCGTTGCGAAAAAGGTTTTGGGGACCAGCTCGTGCGATGTCCATTCTGCAAAGAAGACCAGGATCGGGTGATTGACTCGCGGTCCAGCGAGGGAGGGCGGATAATCCGCCGACGCCGGCAGTGCCTGGTCTGCAAGCGGCGGTTTACCACCTACGAAAAAGTCGGGGAAATTTACAAGCTCAGCGTCATCAAAAAAGACGGGTCCCGCGTCCCTTACGAACGGGAAAAGATTATCGCCGGTCTTCAAAAGGCCTGCTACAAACGTCCGGTCTCCGCCGAACAGATGCAGGAGATTGCCGACAAAATCGAAGAAGAGGTCTTCCGCAATTTTGACAAAGAGGTTTCTTCGCGGTTTCTGGGCGAAGCGGCGATGCGTCATTTGCGGAAGGTGGACAAAGTGGCCTATATCCGTTTTGCCAGCGTCTATCGGGAGTTTAAAGACGCCGGCGAGCTGCTGGATGAGGTCCATCAGGTCCTCCAGGAACCGGACCTGTCGGACCAGCCGGGCTTGTTCGGACAGTCATAAAGAACGGCTTTCGCCAAGCCGTTCGGCCGTTTAACCTCTGTCGAAAGGAATCGCCATGCGTGTGCGGGTGATAAAAACCGACGGGACGACAGAACCCTACCTGCATACCAAAGTGCTCGGGACGTTTCATCATGCCCTCAGTGCCGCCGGGGAACCGAATCTGTATGCCGCCGAGCAGATGGCTCAGGCCGTCACCTATTACCTGCACAGCGGTTCCTCCGGCCGGACCGTCACCGCGGATGAGATTCATCTGATGATTCAGGCCGTCCTGCACGACACAGGACATCGTGCGGCCGCCGAAACGCTCAACCAGCATCGAATCCAGCGAAAACTGCTGCGCAAACGCATCGAAGTCATTGATGATTCCGCACACGAAGGCCCTTCCGTTTCGGCCTGGAGCAAATCCGTCATCGTTGAGCATCTGATGCGTCGGCATCATCTCAGCCGTCCGCTGGCGAGGGCTATTGCCGGTCAGGTCGAAGAAAAGGTGTTTCGGATGGAAATCCTCCGCATCCGCAAAGAGCTCATCCGCCAGCTGGTGGAAAATGAAACCGAAGCCATGCTCCGGGCCGACGAACAGCTGAATATCATGCTGTAAACCCCATTCAGGAGTCATCTTGTCTCGATAAAACTTGTCGGCTTTTCCCCCGGAAATTCCGCAAACTTCCTTTTCGAACCCCTCGTAGAAAAAGGCGGAAAACAATTGATTTATCGACCGGCTTTTTTGTACAATAAACCTGTCACCTCCGAGCTCCCTGCTGCGTGAAGAAAAACTGGGACGGCCCGAAACCCGAAAATCGGATACGAGCCGAGCAGTCAACCATATGCGGAGGGCAAAATCATGACTGCGATTCATACCCATCCCTGGACATCGGCGTGGGCCCATCTGGCACATCAATCCGCATCCAAACTGAAACATCAACCACTCCTGTGGCTCTTTATCCTGCTGGGTCTGATTTCCTTCGGGGTGTTTGTCTATTATTTCCTTGCGGAACCTCATCCGGAAGCTCCGTGGCATTCCTTTTTTCAGTAAATCATTTTTCCCTTCCCATCATCCAGCAAGGAGGTGCTTATGAAAGTCATTGATTATCTGAACCAGCAGCAGGCCAAGTACGAAATGGTCCGCCACAAACCGGCGTATACCGCCGAACAGCTGTCCCGCGTGGAGGGACTGCCTGCCACGCAGGTGGCCAAAACAGTGGTTGTGGAGGCGGACGGGCGTTTTTATCTGTGTGTTCTTCCGGCGGACCGGAAGATTGATTTTGCCGCGCTCCAGAAACATCTTCACGTCCAGCAGGTGCGCCTGGCGGACGAAGACCAAATGGCCCTGCTGTTTCTGGATGCGGAGGTCGGGGCCGAAGCGCCGTTCGGGAATCTGTATCACCTGCCGACCCTGATGGATAAATCCCTGATGAACGGTCAGGAGATTTCGTTTCTTGCCGGCAAGCATGATGTTTCGGTTCATCTGAAAATCGACGAGTATGTGCGGCTGGTGCAGCCGACAATTTTGAAGTTTTCCTATCCGGCCGACCGAGAACGGCTCCTGGACCCGTATTTCTTCGATCCGTACAGGGACAGTTTCTTCCCCTCCTGATCGAAGGCCTGTCCTGACATTCGGGAGATTTTCCGGATTTGCGGAAACGGCCGGCGAACACACAAGCCCAGCGCAGAAAAAAAGCCGCCGTGTGAAAACTCAAACGGCGGCTGAATCGGCTGACTGTGTGAGATTACTGCTGCGGAGGCGGAACCTGCTGCATGCGCATCTGCTGCATCATCTGCATCTGCTGCTCAAAGGCCTGCTGCCGGGCCTGTTCCTCCGGTGACCATTCAATCTTGGCGGCGGCCCGAAGCCGGGCTTTGAGGGCCTGCCAGGTTTCCATCTGCTTCTGATCGGTCAGACGCTCCATCAGGTCCGCTTTGACTTCCTCGAAGGGCTGGGTGCCGGCCTGTTTATACCCGGTTCTCTTGATGATGTGATAGCCGAACTGCGTCTCGACGATGTCGCTGATTTGTCCGTCCTGCAGAGAAAAGGCGGCATCCTCAAAGGGCTTGACCATCTGGCCGCGCGGGAAGGTGTACTCGCCGCCGCGGTCTTTGGAGCCGGGGTCCTCCGAATATTCTTTGGCCAGCGCGGCAAAATCCTCGCCCGCCCGAGCCCGCTGAAGAATGCCTTCCATTTTCTGCCGAATCTGGGCTTTTTCTTCCTCAGTCTTGCCCTGCGTGCGAAGCAGGATATGGCTGGCGGTAACCAGTTCGGGCTGAGCAAACTCCTCCTGGTGTTCATCGTAATAGGTTTTCGCTTCCGCCTCCGTGGCATTCAAGTCGCCCATTTCGGCCTTCATCAGGGCATCGACTTTGGCACGGGTCAGGAATTGTTCTTTGACATCTTCAACGGTCATTCCGGCGGCGGCAATCTGTTCCGTCATCGCCTCCAGGGTCAGGCCGTTTTCTTCCGCAAACTTCTTCATTTCCTGCTCGGCCTGCTCCGGCGTCACCTGGATATTTTTCTCTTTGAGAGCCATATCAATCAGGGTCAGGTCCACGAGCATCTCGACGACCTGCCGGCGCGTCTGGTCACGAAGCATCTGGATGCGCTCCTGAGGAATTTCCATTCCCGGCGGAACCATTTTCAGACGGGCCTGCACCCGCTTTTCGACTTCCTGAGCGACTTTGGATTCCAGGATAGGCTGCCCGTTGACCGTTACCACCACCGCATCGGCGGCCGGCTTGGCTTTTTCGGCGGCTTGTTTGGACGAAGCGGCGGGCGCAGGGGCCGAGGCAGGCTGAAGCTGGGATTTTTCATCTTTGCAGCCCGAAAGAACCGCAATGCCAGCCAGAGCCGTCCACAGGGCAAACGGCATAACCAATTTCATAAACCTTTTCCTTTCATAGTCTTAAAAAATTTTTTTGTCTTTTTGTAAATCTACAAAACAGACAGATTACCCCTTTGCGAGTGGATAATCAAGAAAGATATTTTTTTGCGGAGTTACAATAAATCCCACGGGACGGCATAATCCTCGTCCGAAAGAGCCATTATTTTCTCGACAGGACAAATGACCAATCCCTTTTCAATTTGGAGGTTCGGATAGGTTTTTCGAAAAGCGGCAATTCCGCTCACATCGCTGCGGGACGGCACCCCGGCAACTTTGATTTCGATTGGATAGAACCGCCCGTCCCGCTCGAGAAGCAGGTCCACTTCGGCTCCCCGCAAGGTTCTCCAATGATGCAGAATCGGTCTGCCGGACAGTACGGCGGACAACTTTCGGATTTGACCGACGACAGCTGTCTCAAACAGACGGCCCAGAAGCGGACTGGTACCCAACGCTTTCGGCGAACTGATTGCCTGCAAGGCACAGGCAAGACCTGTGTCTGCAAAATAACCCTTGGGTTTTCCGGAAATGCGTTTCACCGGATTTCCTGAAAATGCGGGAACCTCAAACCATTGAAAGGTTGCCTTCAACATGGCCAGCCATCGGCGTGCCGTCTGAGGAGTCAGCCCCAAATCCCTTCCTAACTGGCTGTAATTAATCTCCTGCGCCGTCAGAGCCGCGGACAGCCCGACAAAACGTCCAAAGAGCTGCCAGTCGAGCACATCGGCGAAAGAACGCACATCTCTTTCGATATAGGTTCGCAGATACGCCAGAAAGAAATCCGGCAGATTTTCCGGCTTGATGAAGTAGGCCTGCGGAAGCCCGCCGCGCCACAGGATATCCAGAACAGTGTAGTTCAAATTCAGGCGCTCATGCTTTTCTGTCAGAAATTCAGCCGGACTGTCAAGCCATTGCTGGAGCCAGGATTTCTGGAACGGCTGATTCGCAATTTCGGAAAGACAGAATCCCTCCAAATCAACAAAAGCCGCTCGTCCTGTCAGACTCTCTGAAAGGGATTTCATGACAGACCATTGCTGAGAACCTGTCAGCAAAAACTGCCCCGGAGACGGATTTCGATCGATATAACGCTTCAGAGTTGACACCAGTTCCGGTACGTATTGGATTTCATCAAGAATCAGGGGACGCTTCGGGTGCTGCCGAAGAAAAAACTCCGGGTCTTTGCGGACATTTTCCACATCCAAAAACTCTTCAAAGACGACATAGTCCGCCTCCTGTCCGAACACATGTTGGAGCAAAGTGCTCTTTCCAACTTGTCTGGCACCGGAAATAACCACGGCAGGAAAGTCTTCCAGAAGACTCCTGATCTTTTGAGTTACAATTCTGTCGATATAAATATGTTGCATATTGATGATATCGTCATCATTTTACTACATATTTTGCAGAAAAACAAGTAAATTTTGATATATTATGATATTTACAGATATACTTTGTCCATTAGTCGTGGAAAGGCGATGCATTGGCGGATATGCCGTTCACCGGTAATCCAGGCGACGGTGCGCTCCACACCCAGCCCGAAGCCGCCGTGCGGAACCGAGCCGTACCGGCGCAAATCCAGATACCACCAGTAGTTCTGCGGGTTGTATCCTTCCTCCTGAATCCGCTTGAGCAGCCGGTCATAGTCATCCTCGCGAACGGAGCCGCCGATGATTTCGCCAAATCCGGCCGGTGCCAGCAGGTCAAAGTTTTCGACCACGCGCTCATTGGAGCGGTCGGCCTTCATATAAAAGGCCTTGGCCTCTTTGGGATAGTGCGTCACGAAGACGGGTTTTTCGTGTATCAAAGACAAAATAGTTTCGTCGGAACCGCCCAAATCCTTGCCCCATCGGAAGGAGGCCGCCAGCTCGGCGTGCTTGGGATTGTTTTGGATTTTTGTTTCCAGTTCGTCCAAATCGCTGCGGATTTCAACGATGCGGCGGGCGTTTTTCTCCTGCTGCCATTTTTTCAGACCGCCTTTTTTCTCCTGCTCTTCGAGCTGGGCCAGTTCTTTTTCGAGAGCCTCCTTTTGGGCCTGAAACTGGGAGAGCTGCCGCTTCATAAACTCCTGGGTTGCCTGACTGGTGAGGATTTCGGCGGCCTGAGTATAGGTGAGCCGCACAAACGGCGGCTGGACCTTTTCGAGTCCGGCGATGTCGGCGCCGAGCATCTCCAGCTCTGCGCGGTTGTCGGTCAGGACCCGCTGCACAATCGAGGACACCAGCCCTTCGGCCAGTTCCAAAAGGCCGTTCAGGTCGATATAGGCGACTTCGGGTTCGACCATCCAGAATTCGGTCAGGTGCCGTCGGGTCTTGCTTTTTTCCGCACGGAAGGTCGGGCCGAAGCAGTAGACCCGCCCGAAACTCATCGCCGCTGACTCCAGATACAATTGCCCCGTCTGGGTCAGATGCAGGGGCTGGCCGAAGTAATCGACTTCAAAGAGCGTCTGTTCGCCCTCGCCGGCAATCGTGGTGAAAATCGGCGTATCCACGAGGATAAAGCCCCGGTCGTTGAAGAATCGCCGGATGGCGTCGATGACGGTATGGCGGATGCGTCCGATGCACCAGGGCCGGCGGCTCCGCAGATGGAGATGGCGGTTCTGGAGAAGGAAATCGATGCCGTGCTCTTTGGGAGTAATCGGGTAGTCTTTGGCCGCCTGATGGATTCGGGCATCCGTAACCAGCAGTTCATAGCCGCCCGGGCTGCGCGGTTCGGCCCGAACGATGCCCGCCACCGACAGAGACGATTCCTGCCCCAGATGCTCGAGGGCTTCGTAGAGGTCATCAGGGATTTTGCCCTTTTCGACGACGCACTGGCAGAAGCCCGTGCCGTCCCGCACAATCAGAAACTGAACCTTGCCGCTGGGCCGGCTGTTGTACAGCCAGCCGTTCAGCAAAACTTCCTGTCCTGCTCGATGCTTGAGCTCACAAATCAATGCGCTGTTTGTCATAGTGAATTGTATGATTTAATTTTAAAAAGTTTTGAAAAGTCACAAACAAGGCAGCTGCTCCAGCTGTCTGATGAGTGCTGGTAAATCCTCTTTTACCGTTTTCCAAATAATGTCTGCATTCACCTCGAAATACCCGTGAATCAGCCGATTGCGCATCCCTGTCATTTGATGCCAGGGAATCTGCGGGTATCTCTCCTTCGTGGTTTCGCTTACTCCATAAGCTGCTTCGCCGATAATCTCCAGCAGGCGCACAACGGCAAGATTCAGCTTTCGATCGGTATCCAGGTCCGTGCGCTGACACTTGTCGAGAAAATCGACCGCTTCTCTGGCGGCATCCAGAATATGCCTGATTCGGGTGCGGTCATCGAGAAACATACTGCACCTCCGCACAGGATACAACCTTATCACGAATGTAGCGGCTCAATTCCTCCGGCGTTCTCAGGTCTACCCGGCGTCCCCCGAAAATCTGGGATAATTCGTTTTCCATTTCGATCAGTTTGAAAAAGCCCGGTGTACAGCCCGGCAGAAATTCCACCAGAAGATCGATATCGCTGTCCGGTCCCAATTCACCCCGCAGGGCGGAGCCGAAGAGCGAAAGCCGCTGAATCCGGTGCGCCCGGCAAAATACCTCCAGACGCTCTTTTGGAACGTGCAGATTCGAAGCCATAAAGAATACCGTTTACCTGTCTTTTTTCTTATTGCCTTACAGGGCTGATTGTACTATTGCGCTGTCAAAGATACAAATCTGTTTTTACAGGCATCCGCTCTCCGGCACCGGCCAGAGCGGAATGTCATCCTTTTCGACAACGGTCCGGCCTGTTTTGCGGTCCAAACGCCGCTGATAGACGCCGCCGTCGTCGAGGCCGTTGCGGCCTTTGCTGTAGAGGCGAAAGCCCGCCTCGTTCGGCTGATAAACATAGGGGCCGCCGCTAAGCGGGTCTGTGAAAATCTCTTCAGAAGGGGCATAAGGCCGGCACGCATCCAAATCCGGCGGCCAGGCCTGATGCTGTTCTCTGACCTGACGGAGGGCCCTGCACAGCTCCACCGCCCGCCGCTGCGACTGGTGCCGCAGATAAGATTCAGTAATGTTCCAATAGACACCCTGAGGGCTTTCATGAAGCAGTTTCAGAATGAATCGAACGTTGAATTCGAATCGGGGTACTATGTCTTTCTCCGACAGAGCAATCCTGCGCTCCGGACGAAGACCCCGCTCAATGATCGGGTCGAAAATTCTGTCGATTTCCTGAAAGAGCGGCTCGACACGGCCGGGGTAAAACAGCCGCATCAGCAGGAATTGAAACCGTCCCTTGACCTGCTCAAGATAAGTCTGCGGCTGCCGGTTCTGCGGGACTGAATCGGGCACAGGAAGAATGGCGGTGCCGCTTCGTTTCAGGCGGGTCCGTCCCTGTTCGTTGACCTCATACAACGCGGCCCACATCTGTTTGGCCGTCAGTTTTTCAAACTCCATTACTGCAGACCACTGCCGGGGCCAGGAGATATCCATTTTCTCCAGAATCTTCTGAATCCGCTCGTCCTGGCCCGGCTGGACGGTTCCTTCGATGAGGTGGCATTTGAGAATCGCGCAAATCGTCTCATCCAAATGAAGACTGGTTAGCAAGGACAAAAACATCGACTGCTGTCTGAGATGACTGGACAACTGAGCGGCTGTGTACAGCTTTTGCAGTGCCGATTCGGTGCGCCCCTCCGCCAGGTCCAGCGTACAGGAGCGAAGCAGGATTCCGGCGGCAGTTCTCAGATTGGACACACTATCCCAGTTTGACGTCTGAGCCCATTGCGGCTGCAGCCCAAACCAGCATCTCTCGTATTTCGCCGCGGCGTGCAGCTGTTCGATGACGGATTCATTCTCTTTCAGCCAGCCGGCCAATTCAGGAAAATCCTCTCGCCGCCACGGATGCCGGACGGCAGCGGATTTCGGGTCCAATCGGTTCAGCTGAGCCCGCATTGCTTCCCAGTCTTTTTGAGCCAGCAGATTTTTGTACAGGACCGCCGCATTTTCGCCGTCCGGTATCTCCTGTGCCTGCCGCCAGGGGAGGATTTGGTCCTCGAGGGCATAGGGTTTCCATCGCGGGTCCGGTTGTGCCGGCAGGAAAACCCAAACCAGAACCAGCAGCACGACGCCCAAAAGACCGTATCGAACTTTTTTCGCATAAGGTTTCGGAAGCAGCGCCGGGAGCAGGAATAGACAAAAGAGCCCCAGCGCCTTCCACGGCAGCCGGACATAAAGCCAGAGGAGAATCAGAAGGACGGACAAAATACGGGAAATCCACAACAAAATTCTTCGGTTCTTTTGTCTCGTTTGTGTTTCGTTTTTCTGCTCCGTGTTTTCCGGTTTACCGGAAGACATTTGCGTGCGGTTCATTTTTCATCTCCTTCAGTTTCCTCTTCCCATCGGGGCGTCGGCCAGTACAGGCGGTCATCTTTGTCCTCCTTTAAATGATTGACGCCCTGGTCGTCTCGTTTGTTTACCCCAATACTATACAGGCGAAAGCCGTTTTCCGTCGGCAGATAAACAAACGGCTTGCCGCTGATAGGGTCAAGCCAATCCCGCGAGGCGGACAGTTCCTCAAGATTCTGCGGCCAGCGGTCATTCCGGAGATAAAAACGCCTCAATTCCATCAGAAGGGCCGTCGCCTGCCGCAGGGCCTTTTGCTGACGGTTTCGGCTGTTGAGGGGATAATAGAAACTCACCTGCCGTTTGGCATACCAATCGACCAGAGAGCGGCTGTTGAGTCCCCGTTTCCAAAGCGGCTGTGTATCCACCCACTCCAAATCCTTTCCCTCCACGGCCATTCGTGCATAGCGGTCGTAGCGTTCGTTAATCAGGTCGGCGGCCGCGTGCGGCGTGGCCGGCATGCTGAACCACATAATCAAAACCGACAGCTTGGTGAATTGTTCCGTGGCAAACAGCCGATAGTGCGGATAGCCCAGCACCTCATGAAGCCCCAGCCCGATATCCCGGGATAGGCGGACCTGCCCTCGGGCATTCTGCTGGTAAAAGACCGCGGCGATATTGCGGGCCAGCAGTTTTTCCCGCTGAAGAATGCGAGGCCAGTTGTTCTCCCACATCGGGTCAGTCTGCCGAAGGGTTTCTTCGATTTCCCCCAGCATCGGCTCCGTGCATTCCTCCACAATCATCCGGGAAAGGACTCGCCCGGCTGCTTCCTCCAGATAATACCCGCTTACCTGGTCCAGAAGCGTTCCCTGCTGATAAAAATGGCGGGCTATGTGAACAATGGTGAGCTGTTTTTCGAGCGCCGGCTGGAGCCGGCCGCAGGCCAAATCGCGGTTGGCCGAGCGGAGCAGGATACTGCACCAGGCCTTCAAGACCTTGATGCGCAGCTGCTGCTTTTGATAACGAACGGGGTCGCCGGGCACCTCAAAACGACACAGGGGTTTGCGGGCGTTCTCCATCAGCTGCTGAAGAATCGGTTCACATTCGTCCATCCAGCGGCTTAAGGCGGGAAACTGCTCCGGTTTCCAGGGGCCGGCGTAGGAAAATTGGTCTTCAAATTCGGAATAAGGATAGGAAAAGACGGATTCGCGGGTCTTTTCCACGAGGGAGTTATAAAAGACGGCGGCATTATCCGGGATATTTTCTGTCTGTTCTATCTCGAATGGATAAGTGTTCCATTCTGCCGAATCACCGGAGGGGACTTGTATCCATATCCAGACGGATATAGCGGCGACAGCCATCGCAGCCCAGCACCATTTTTGACTTTTTCGAGGGACAAATGCGGAAACAAACGGAATGAGTGCCAGTAAAAGCACAATTTTTATCGGAATATGGAGAGCAATCCCGATAGAACACAGAAGAGAACAAAGAAAAACGGCCGACCAGCGAACGATGGCCGACGTCAGACGCCAGCTTAAGACAAGCACCCTCCAGAATTTTCGCCAGAACCGACCGTTCATACAAACGGGCATCCTAACTTCCTGAACACATTTTCACAAGAAGACTTTCCTCTCGAGTAAAAACCATCTATATCCCTTTTTTTCACAAATCCTTAGAACAGTTTTAGAAAAAAATCTTAATAAATTCTTATTTTTTTCTATCAATCAAGGGGGCTTCTTAGGCGCCTATATTAGGAAGACGGAGAATGCCCTTCCTTCTCTGGGCGAATGAATTGCCGGCATCTTTGAGATAGAAGCATATGGAGTCTGGATAGGGCTATTCCGGATATGGAATTGCCGGATATCATTCAGAGGGTTCTTTGAAAAAAGAGAGGTGTATCGGAGAAAACGGAGAAAAAAGGGTTGCTATTTCCGGCGGACTTTTCGTAAAATGCTTTATTTTAAAGAGATAGAAGCAATAACACGGAGTTGACATTGTGGGGTCGGAAAAGAATACGCCGCCGGAACAGTGGGCCGAACTGCGGAATCGGGCCGATCGTGTGTTTTTGGAACACGAGGACTTTATCCGTTCCGTGATTCGCTTTGCGATTCAAAACCCCTCCGATCGAGATGATTTTTACCAGGAGCTGTATTTGTCTTTTGTTCTGGACCCGCCGACCGAGGAGATTCACAAACCCCGAAGTTTCTTCTATCAGCTCGTACTTAAACGGGCCGGCGACTGGTATCGAAATCAGTCTCGAAGACGCAAAATTCTCCAGAAATTTTATCGCCAGGCCCAGATAGACCCCCAAGAAAAAGAAACCGAATCGCTCGTCTCTGAAAAGGAGGAGATTGCGGTTTTTTTCCAGCGGGTTCAGGAATCCTTACAGACCAACGAAGGCCGGGCCATTCTCTACCGCTACAAAGACCACTATTCGCTGAAGGAAACGGCGTTAAAACTGGGCGTCAAGCCCGAGACCGCAGCCCGCTACATCTGCAGCGGTCTGAAAAAACTCAGAGAAATGTTTTATAAAAAAGAAGGATGAACGTATGAAGAAGGAGACCAAACAAATCTGTCGGCAGGCGGCGGCGTTCTATTACGACTATATAAACGAGCCGTCGGAAGTTCCGGCGTCCATTCGAGAGCATCTCGAACAGTGCCGCAATTGTCGAGAGGAGTTCGGACGCCTGAAGGGGATTTTGGAACGCCCGGAGCCGGCCGCTCGGTCCGTTCGGGCGGAGATTCTGCGGAGCCAGGTGCCGCTGTATGAACAGTGGGTCGGCTGCCGCCAAGTCAGGCCGTTTCTGCCGCTCCTGGCCGCAGGGGAACTGGTTCCGTCGGTCCCCACGCCGGCGGCGGCGCATCTGACCCGTTGCCCGCTGTGTCGGCAGGATTTGACCGCCCTGAAAGGTTTGACGCTGTCGGCGGAGCAGGCCCTGGCGGCTGCCCGCGTCCTGAGCGGGGACAAGGACGTTCGTGTATCGTTCGCCGGCGCTTGTGCCGAGCTTCTCCAGGCGATGGAGCATCGAGCGGATTCCGATGTTCTGACCAAACTGAGCCGCAATTCAGATGGGAGCTTTGAGGTTGCAGTCGCGCAGCGGGCGGCGGAGCCGAACAAGGCGGCTGCGGTCAGACGGCGGGCGCTCGGGTGGCTTCGTTACGCCGCGGCGGCGGTGTTGCTTATCTCGGTGTATCTGCTTTGGCTGGTTCGGCCGGTGCGCGGGCTGGATATCAGCGAAGTGTATAAACTGCTCGAACAGCCTGTCAACGCCGCGATTACATCCTATCCGCAGGACAATCAGAATCTGATCATCGCCTCCCGTGCTCTCGAAGAACAGCGGCCTTTTCAGGAAATCTGGATTTCCAAATCTTTGGAGGTTTACCTGTTTGTCGGGAGGGATTCTTCGGTCCTGTGGGACCTGAACCGCCATCACAAATACATCAAAACAGCCGCCGGAATTGAAAGGATTCCCATCACACAGCCCGTCAAAAAATTCGAAATCCCCTGGGGGCTTCTTCCGTTCCGCTGTCCCTCGGAACTGCCGGACAAGTACAAATGGAAAATGATTCGTCCGGAGGAACCGACTGTGCCGAATGTTCAGGTTTATGATTTGACCTGGACGGATTTCTCCGCCCTGGGCTATCCAATTGAACGGCGATGGCGCGGGTATCTGGACACCCGGACAAAACTCCCGGTTCGAATTGACTGGTGGGAGCGGCTGGAGCACCATCCGTTTCAAAAAGTCTCAACAACGCTGATTCGCTATCCGCAGGATGCAGAGGTGTTGAGCCGAATCGCCGCGGAAGGATTTGATTATCGCCCGGCCGTCCAAAAATAGGAGGGTTTCAGATTCCCTTCCGAGTCCGCCTGAACGGCGAAGCGCTCGGTCTTTTCGGCGGCAACATGCCCGTCGGCATAAGCAACGGAGGACTTGGCACGCGGATGACGTCCGTCGATTGCGTCCGTCTGCTGTTCCGGATGAATGGTGCGGATGCGGTTTATCTTCAGGCCCGGAAAATAAAACGAATCATGGCGGAGCGGATTGTAATCAAAAGGATTAGGCAGGCCGGAGGCGGCCTTCCAGCTGATTACGCCGTATCCGGAATCCGTATAAAGCATCTTTTCGGAAGGACGAAGAATCTGCTCCTTGGTCATCGAAAGTCCCTGAAACTCGCCGGAATCGGAAACGGAGGCCCACTTGGCAACCGCCAGATTGATTCCGTAATTGGACCACAGCAGATTATCGTGGAAAGGGCTGTTCATCGGCCTTCGGGCCGGACACCAGAGAATTCCTCCGGCGGAGCGGTCAACCCCCAAAAAATCAAACCACCACCACCCCGGCCGGTCATATGTCGGATGGCCTGCAAACCCGGATGCCGGAGCCGCCTGCGTGCAGGAAGAAAGACTGCAGAACCCCTGAGGGTACCGGCGGTAGGCGTGGACGTAGGTTTCCGTAATAACAGCCAGCTGTTTTAGATTTGCCGAGCACAGAAGCAGCTGCCCTGAACGACGGCTGGACTGCAGGGTCGGAAAAACCATTCCGAGCAGCAAAAGCAGCAGAGCCGCCGTCACGAGGACTTCTATCAGGGTCAAACCTCTCCTGTCTCTCATAAATAGACAGGATACCCGCGCCCCCCCAAAAAATCAAGAAAAACCGCTATAGGCAGGCCCGTATGTACGTTGTGTACCAATCCGAAACCTGGCAGAAACCGAACAGAGTCAGATGGTTGACACACGGCGCTACGTCCATTCCTTCCATCGGTCTGCCCTCGCAAAAGCCCCCGTTGACATCCTCTACACAGCCGTAGCGGGGATAATAAATATAGATTTTCCCGTAGCAGACAAATCCGCCGATGGGCACCGGACAGGGAATCCAGTCATCCTCCTGAATCTTCTGGGTGCAGGAATAGGTCTCATACAATTCACCGTCTCCGCCGAGGATTTCATACAGCCGCATCGGGTCAAGGGGACGCAGCTGAGTCGGCAGACGGGTCGGAGAATCGGCCACCAGCAGAGCTGTTCCATCTTTCCAGTCCCGGACAAAGTCGGCAATCGGCCATTTCCAGTAAATTTTCCGGCTGCTCAAATCAATTGTCCAGACTGACTGGCTGTCGATGCGGTCCACTATCAGGTAATGCTGCTGGTTCGGCAGATGAACAATGATTCCGCAGTCCGTCAGGCCCCGAAGGGTTTCCAGGTCGGTCTGCACAGCCAGACAATACAGGCCGGCCTGTTCGAGCGTCTGCTTGACCTCGTACAAACTGGTCATCGACTGTTCGGGAGCAGCAGAGGCCGCACGCGGCGATGTGTCCGGCAGCACGGAAGCGGCAAATCGGCGCTTGAGCACCTGGACGGCGGCGGAGGCACAATCTGTCTGCCTCGATTCGGTCTTGTTCTGTGACAGTTTTTCGGACAGGAGTTCCGCAGCAGGCGACTGACGGCGGGTATAATACAGCAGCGACTCTTTGCCCGGACCGGGGTGCACTTCGACAAGCGTCCCGTCTTTGAAAGGGGCGGTCAGGGCCTCATTCGACGGAGCCGCCGCCTGGATTTCTGTAAAAGACCAGTCTTCATAAGAGAGCAGCTCCGGTTCCGTGCCTGTCTTGGCATACCGTTCGGTTCGAATCGCCCGGGGCACCCATCGTCCGCCGACCTGCACATAGTCTGAGTACGTCGTGCTGATCCGAGCGGCCTGATTTTCGACAGTCACAGACAAGACCGCATACTCTCTGGACGGGTCCAGCAGCATCACACACTCCAGAGGCGGCGTAATCTGCTGATGGACAAAAGACAGACGAAGAACGGTTTTGCCGTCCCTGCTTTCCTCCCGAACCGTCGGCTGGCGAGACTGCAGGGCGGAGAGGGCATAATCGCCGTATCCCCAGGGGATAATCTCTGCCGTCAGAGGGCCCCGCAGCGAAGCCATAGAGGCGTCCGGCTGTTCCGAGACAACCGCATAGTCCATCGCGGGATAATACCGGGTGTACCGCTGCCCGTCCCAAAGAAAAACGCGGTGGCGGTTCGCCGCTTTATCCGGCACGCGGAGAGGTTTTTGTCCCGGCTTCATCGGCTGCGGGACCGCCTGCTCATCGCCTTCAAGGATGATTTCCCAACGAAACCGCTGCCCATCGAAAACAACGCTTTCCTCCGACTGGGCCAGCCAGTCATCCGCCTGGCGATACTGAAGATGTTTGGCGCGGATGCATCCGGCCTCAATCCAGTACTGACGAGGCGAGCCCGTCAGCGTGCGAAGCAGGGTTTCCGTTTCCGCCGAGGTCCACACTCGTCCCGCTGCGGAAACCGCACACAAAAGCAGCAGCCCCGCCGTGAGCCGTTTTCCCCAAATTTCTGCTCCTGTCATTGGATAGTTCGTGCGATTCATAGGCTCGAATTCCTTACTTTCTCGACAAAATCATTCCATTGTTCTTCGCTGATTTGCTCGCGAATATCCGGGTTTTCCTCCCAGATGGTCTCCAGAAACTCTACGGCTTCTTCGATGGCCATCTCCGGTACCTGAGCGGATTGGCTGTCCGGCGGGATGGAAGCGGATTGATACATCTGTTCGCCGGAACCGTCGGACTGCATCGGGTCCACCTGATGAATAAGAATGCTGTACCGCCTGCTGGGAACATAACTGGAATCAATCAGTTCGAGCAGGACATTGCCCGGTTCGGACGCGGTATAGAGGAAACTGGCGACAGCGCCGTCCTCAATGGGTTCACCGAGACTGACGGCAAAAAAGACAATGCCTTCGGGCTGGGTCTCGCCCGGCCCCCAGTAATCAAAGAAGGTGTATCGCGGCTCGGCCAGCAGTTCTGCTGTGGAGGCCTGAGGATTGTTGGGGTCGTACTCCGTATTGTCGATCCAGCCCAGCTGGGTATCGGAGAGCACCGCCTCCAGATAAATCAGGTTGATATCCTGTTCAACCGTGGTTTTCTGAATATACAGGCGGACGCTTTCGCCGACGGTAAGGGTGATTTCGTTGGCATCCTCGGCATCGGTGAGCCTGTAAAAGACTTTGTACTCAAACCCGGCGGAAGGCGGAAGCGGCGGCTGCCAGCCCGGCATTCCGCGAAGCCAGTGCTCCGAAAATAGGGCCAAATCCCCCAGTCCGACAAAGCCGTCCCGGTCGAAATCGGTCTGGGCACACCAGTCCGGGTCCGAACAGCCCTCTTCAAACCACCAGGCGGCCAGATGGGCGAAATCTTCCAGATTTACCAGGCCGTCTTCATTGAAATCGCGGGATGGGATATTTTCGAGCACCAGCGTCTGGGCGGGGATTGACCAGCTGTTCGGGTCTCCGGGAGAATAGTCAAAAAATTCGAGAGTACAGGAACCGGGGCGCAGGGCCTGGTAATCTACCACAAACCAGTCGCCTGCGTTCGGGTCCAGCGGCTCGGTATAAAAATCAAACCCGTAAAGAGAGGAATCCTTCCAAAGCATCGCGCGGGCCTGGGGGCCGGCATCGGCAAAGCAGCTGTCCGGATAATGGCGAAGGACCGGTTCCGTACCTCGACCGACAAGACGCCCGTGAAGGCGGTCTTGCCCGCGCAGGAAAAGCCCCCCCTGCCAGGGTTCGTTTGCATCCGAATAAATCAGAATTGAAATCGGCCGGCCGAGAAAGACCTCATTGGTTGTCAGCGGCAGCAGAGTATCCGGATCAGCCAACCGAAAAAAGACACCGCCTGCCGCCCATGAACCAAGTACAAGATATACAAGATACAATAATACTCGTTTCATTTTGCCAACTCCTGCGTATCATCTGCTTGAAAAATTATGGAATCCATTCAACAAAACTGTGATAGCTGTCCGCCCCCCCCCTGCATCACTGAGGCAATCCTCCCTGATCTGCTGATTTCTCTATATAGTCGTCTGTCAAAGGGGGGGCATTGATAGGCCAAAAAGGAAAAAATGAAAAATTTTTACTATTTTGAAATTTTTTCTATCAATGCTTCCCACCTCTCAAACGCCTTTATTTCAGCAGAATGGCTGTTTAAGGGTTACTTTTTCAGCAACGGGGGACAACCCCATGGCGGCAGAAGATTAAAAACAGGAAAGTCAGAAATGGGGGAAAGGGGGAGTTGCGCATTTTGAACGATTTGGACATACCAGACCCTCTAATCTTTATACATCCCGCCGCTCCCTTGACTTTTATGTTCCTTTTGTTTATAAAATAACTGGATTTTTTTGTTGGAGAAAACTTCGAATGTGGCAAAAAGGGGGTCTGCGGCTATTTCATTCTTCTTAAAATATTTTTTTTGTTTCGTTCTGCTTGTCTTGACCGGCTCTGTTCAGGGCAGGTTGATTGCCTTTTACCCATTCGACGGGTCGTTTGAAGACGTTCTGGGGGACCCGCAAAAAACGTTCATTCCGGTAAACAACCCCGTCTTTGTCCCGGGCCTGTACGGCCAAGCTGTTTCGTTCAACGGAATTGACCAGACTGCCGTAACAACCTCCTTTGTTGTGCATGATTTCAGCATTGTTTTTTGGATTCAGACCACCGATTCACACCCGGGCGGCAACCGAAAGTTCTGGAACGGCAAAGGCATTCTCAGTGCCGACTATGAAGGATGCACCAACGAAATCGGCGACTGGGCTGTCTGCCTGGAGAGTACCGACAAAGCCGGATTTGGAATCGGAGGGTTATGTGATGAGGTGCACGACGTCCTCTCATCGACGCCGATTAACGACGGACTGTGGCATTTTGTCTGCTGCACTCGAAACGGAACCACAGGTGAATACAGGATTTACGTTGATGATGGGCCTGCAGAAGAGACCTATACACTCACGCCGGTTTATCCCAGAAAACCTCTGCCGCTGTATCTGGCCTCCACCGGCGGCGAACCCGGCAAGTTCCTGAACGCCCGGATTGACCAGCTGGCCTTTTTTGACCATGTGCTGACCCAGACGGAAATCGATATGATTCGCCTGCACGGCGTTCACCCGCCCCTGAAGGCCGTTCGCATAAGCCCCTTGCCGGAAACCCCTGTACCCTACCAGGTGCTCCTTCGCTGGACGCATCCGAATCAGGTGGAATCCTATAGACTGTATCTGGATACAGACCCGGCTCGTGTGGCCGACCCCAATCTTCCGGCGGCGCCGATGCTTATCGGCGGGCTTGAGATTGCGCCGGCCTCGCCGACGGACCCAAACGGTTCGTTTCTCTTTGACGGCGTGCAGTGCAACCAAACCTACTACTGGCGTGTGGATACCCTCGTTATTGAGCCCAACTGGCTGTGTGTGATGCCGGACACCAACGAACCCTGCTGGAATCTTTACACATGGGTCAAAGGCGATGTCTGGTCGTTTGCCTCCTGTCCGGAATGGCTGACGTTTTCCGGCACACTCGATGACCGTTATGTGCTGCCGGACCCAACGACGCTGCGGATGCCGTCGGCGCCGCAGGTGGAATGGTCCATAGAGGCCGTATCCGCCCGGCCGATTCTTTCTTTCCAGTGGCTTCGCAACGGACAGCCGCTTCCAATCAACCAGACAAAATACACGGAAGAACGCCCCGTAGAGACTCCGTTTCATATCCTGAGCCGACTGACGATTCACCATGCAGACGAAGAAGACGAGGGCCTTTATCGGGTTCGAGTGGTGCTGGACAATCTGGAAGAATATGAGTCGGCCGCGGCGTCTTTGTATGTTTCCTCCGAACGGATTGTGCATCGGTGGAGTCTGAATGAGAATCTGGAGGATTCCGTCGGAGGTGCCGATGCCTTCGCTGTGGACCCGCTCGGCGGGCGGATTTCTCTGCAGGACGGGGCGGCGGTTTTCGCATCGGAGCAGCGCCTGTCCGGCGACCCCAATGCTTCCTTCATCGATTTGCCCAATGGTCTGCTGTCCGCGCTGGGCAACAATCTGACGCTGATGGTGTGGTTTACCGCGGAGGGCACCGCCGCCAATCAGCCGGTTTTCAGCTTTGGAATCAGCGAAGGGGGGGAAGGTCAGACCGGTTCGCCCGCCGGCAGCCGGTATCTGATGCTCACGCCGCACAACGGCCATCTGACCCACCCCAGGATGGTGTTTGAGAGCCGACTGGGCCAATCTGTTCAGACTCTTTCGGCCCCGCCTGCACTGCCGGAGCAGGAAATCTGTGCCGCCGTGGTCTGGAGCAGTCCGGAGCAGACTATGCGGCTTTATGTCAACGGGCAGCTGAAGGACACAGCGACTCTGAACGGCCGTCTGTCGGAGCTGGATGACCGCAACAACTGGCTGGGACGCTCGCAGATTGCCTCTGATCCTCTTTTCCGAGGACGGATTAATGAGCTGCGAATCTATAATGTGCCGCTTTCCGAACCGTGGATACGGGCCCTGTATGAGAACGGACCGGACAGCGACCCGCTGCAAGCCGACCCGTGTCTGGAGGCCAATCCGTTCGATGCCAACGGGGACTGCGTTGTGGACATTGCCGATTTTGCCGTTTTTGCCGAAAATTGGCTCTGGTGCGGCCGGCTTTCCTGCCTCGAATAACCCCGCTTTTCCGCAAAATCCCCGGATTCCCTCTTGCCGAAACGTCCGGGATGTGTATAATTTTGCGCTCCTTTAGATACAGGATAGAATAAATCCAAAAAATATTTAACGCGGAAAGCGGAGCAGCAACCTATGGAAAATCATCGCAAAAGTTTAATCAAGCGGGCCCGCAAGCACGGGTTTCGGGCTCGGATGCGGACGAAGAAAGGCCGTCAGATTCTTTCTCGCAAGCGCCGCACCGGACGCAGCACCAACGTCAAGCGGAGCTTCAGTTAATCCGCCTTTCAAAACGGACAAGCTTTTCGCCCGCCCCGGCGGGGGTCGTGCGCCTTTACCGGTCAAAGCGCGCCGGGTCGTTTTCGGGGGAGCGCTGGTCGGGCGGCGGGTTTTGCAGGTACCCCCGACGGTAAAGCCATCGCATCAATCCCCGTCGGAGCTGTCGGAACGGCCAGGCCAGACCTCGATGGACCTGAATCCAAAAACTTTTGCGATAGCTTTCCTGCCGCTCCTGCGGGCTCATCAGGTCCGGTCGAAACCGCCGCTTGTGCTTAAGCAGATGATAGCGGTCCTCCCGCTGAAGCAGCCGGCAAAGCCGTCCGCTGCGGCTGAACACCATCGAAATCTGAAAATCAATCAGGTAAGGCCTTCCGTCGCGTCCGACCAGGATATTGCCCCGCTTGTTCAAATCGACATAGCAGATGCCGCGCCGGTGCAGCCGCTCGAGCAGATGCGATAACTGGTCAAAAAAATCATCCGGAATCGGCGGCTTTTCATCCAGCGTCCGTCCTTCAATATAGTCATACAGAAACCCCGTCTGCCCCCATCGTCCGACCAGATGCGGCACCTGGTCCATATCCTGCAGACGCTCGAGAATCTCCAGTTCCCGCCGGCACAGCCGCCGCCCCAGCCACAAGAGCCCAACCCCCAAAAACGGCTGCATTCGAGCCGCTTTGAGCACCTTCAGGGTGCCGACCTCGGGCTTGTCGGCCAAAACGGCCTCATACAGCCCGGTGGCCGCAAAAAAATCATGCTTGAAGGTGCGAAGAAGCCGATACCGCCGGCCGTCCACCGTAATTTCCTTCGGCAGACCTTCCTGTCCGCAGGCATATAAATCGGATTTGAGCCGCTTGAACATCTCGTCGTCAATCCCCTGTGTTGATGGAGCTGCGTTTGCTATCGGCAGCGGCGGAGTTCATCCCGCAGGGCCTCCAGAAGCCGCTCGGCGGGAACGATAGCCGTCCGCACCCCCTGCCGATACAAAAAGCCCTTGCCCTCGGCGGCACAGACAGCGATGTCCGCATCCGCCGCTTCGCCCGGGCCGTTGACCACACAGCCCATTACCGCTACGCGAATGGGCTTGTTCAGATGCGTCAGTTCCTTTTTGACCTTGCGGGCCAGCGCGGCCACATTGATGCGGCACCGCCCGCAGGTCGGGCAGACAATCAGCTGCGGTCCGGTCGGCTCCTGCAGCCCCAGTGAAAGAAGAATCTGACGAGCGATTTTGACCTCTTCGACCGGGTCGCCGGCGGCACTGACGCGAATCGTATCGCCAATGCCCTCCGCCAGCAGCGCCCCGAGCGTCACCGCAGAAGGAACAGCCGCATCCTCCGGAAGGCCTGCGTGCGTGAGGCCCAGATGAAGCGGGTAGTCAAAATCCTTCGCCAGAATCCGGTTGATTTCAATCGTCCGCACCGTGTCGGCGCTTTTGGCACTGAGAACCAGATTGTCAAAGCCGGCCTTCTCAAACAGCCGCACATAGCGGGTCATTTCCGTGCGCATCAGACGCACGCGGCGGTCCATCGCCGTATCACCGCTTTTTAAATCGCGTATGCTCGCTTCATTGACGCCGATGCGGATAGCGATGCCGTGCCGTTTGGCACAGTCGATAATCCGCAGGATGTCGCGGCGGTCCTTGATATTGCCCGGATTGAGCCGAATCTTGGCGGCGCCGGCCTCGATGGCCTCAATCGCCCGCTCCGCCGAAAAGTGAATGTCTGCAACCAGCGGAATGGAAACCTGCCGGACAATGCGGGCGAAGGCCCGGGTGTCGTTTCGCGTGGGCACCGCCAGCCGCACCAGACCGCAGCCGGCCTCCTGAAGCCGGACAATCTGCCGCACACAGGCGGCCGCGCGGGTGGTAAAGACCTTCGTCATCGACTGGATGACAATCGGATGCTTTGAGCCAAGCCGAACGGAACCCACCTGAACGGTTCGTGTTTTTCTTCGTGCAATCATAGCCGGCAGGATAATGGAAAAGGCGGTTTTTGTCTATCTTATTCACTTCGCAGGGCGTTCAGAATCGGCCCGGAGAGGGCGGAGGCCGCCGCCAGACGAATCCACATCCAGCCGCTGAAAATTACGGCGGCCAGGGCCGTCAGCAGCAGTCCGAGCGGCACCGGTTCAATCCGCCCGGCCAGCGCCGGCAGCACCGCCGGCACAGCGGACAGCAAACCGCACAGCACACCGGCCGACAGGATAAGCAGATGCTCCTGAACCAGCATCGAGACAAGAACCCGTTTGCGAAAACCGACGGCCTGCATCATCGCAAGCTCTCCCCGCCGCTCGAGAATATTCAGCCAGAGCACCCAGCCCATCCCGACCGTGCCCAGCAGCAGTCCCAGCCCGCCCAAAACCAAAAAGATGGACAGGTACGTATTTTCCACCGCCTGAAAGACCGCCAGCCGCTGAGCCGTCGGAACGACCTCCAGCCCCCATCGGCGGAATGTGCGGCTGAGGGCCGCCGAAAGAGCTTCGGCTTTCTGCGGCTGTGCATCGAGCAGGAAGACCCGATAGCCCGCCGTCGAAGGAAACCGCTCCAGAAAGGCCTTTTCCGGAATGAGCAGATTGCCCTGAAGCACGGAGGATTCGAGCATGCCGACAATCTTGAGGGTAAAGGGCCGGCCCTGCTCATCGGTCTGCACAAGCGTGTCGCCCACCTTGCGTGCGAGGGCCCAATAGACCGTTCCGACATCGCCGACAGCCGGCACGATATCCGGCCCCCAGTCGGCCTCGAGCAGATGCCAGGCGTCCTCCAGAGATGCCGCCGTGCCCGGCAGAACCTCCCGAAAGACAAAGGCCCTGCGATTGCGAAGGGACACCGGGTCAACCCCCAGAAGCCGCGGCTGAACGGCCCGATTGAGATTCAGACAGCCGGCCGGCTCGCCTTCTCGAACCCGAAAGGCGGCCGCCCCTTCCAGCCCCAGCACCTCCCAGTCCGTCTCGGGGGCAAGCCGAGCGGCGGCCTCCGGAAGGTTTTGCAGAATCGGCAGAGCGCTTTCGGCCGCCAGAACGAAACCGCCCGTGCCGCTGCGGCGATCGCGAACATCCTTCGGAGGCGATTTTTGATTCAGGGAAACGGCCGCAACCAGAAAGACGCCGGCGGCGGTCATGGCCGCTGCCGCCATCGAGCGGCCCGGACGGCGGCAGGCATTGCGCCAAGCCGCCCAAATCAGACCGCTGACCGGTCGTTTGAAAATGAGGATACCGGATGCGGAAAGACTGTATCGCAGGAACAAAAGCAGCGACACCAGCAGCAGCGAACCGGAGACAAAGAAGACAGCCGTGGCTTTCTGAAGGTCCGCACGAAGCCCCCAGCCGCTCAGCACAAGGCCGACGATTCCAGGCACAACAGCGGTCCACAGAAGCCGCGGTTTGAGGGATTGCGGAGGGGCAATCTCCGCGGGCATCCCCAGCAGGACCGCAGCGGGCAACGCCAGACGGCGCCGCAGCGAGAGCATCATCGAAAAGAGCGAAACCGTCAGTCCCGCCGCCGCCCCTTTCAGAAGAGTCGAGGCATGAAAATCAAACGCCAAAGACGCCCCGGCCACGGCCTGCGACCAGACCCCCGAGAGGGCCCAAAGCAGCAGACGCGTGTAAAGAACGGCAGGCAGCAGCCCCAAACAGGCCCCCGCCGCCGACAAAATCAGCCCTTCCAGCAGATACATCAGCCGGATGCGGCCGCGGCGAAAACCCAGCGCTTTGAGCAGGCCGATTTGTTCAGACCGTCGCTCGACGGCAAAGCGAAACAGCAGCGCCGTCAGCAGCAGCGAAGATACGAGCAGAAACAGACTTAATCCGAAAAACAGGGAGCTGAAATCCGTCATCCCCACGGACGCCTGAGCGGCCCGCTGCCGAACCGGCTCTATATGCAGTCCGGCGGCCGCAGGCGGCAAAGAAGCCCGCAGATGCTCCGTCAGCTGCCGGGCAGTCATCGACGAACCGATACGCACGGCGGTCAGATTCCCGAATCGTCCGCCCCAGAGCCGCTGGGCCTGCGGCAGGGAAATAAAGGCCTTAGGGGCCCCGCGGTATCGATTCCAGTAGGCCTCGTCTTTGGGGCGAATGCGGCTCAAGTCAATCGGAATGCCCGGTTTCCAGTCGCGGCAGCTGTCGGCCTGCGCCAGCTGGGGATAGTCCGGCATCAGCGTTTCGTCCGCCCCCAACCCCATCATCGGAATCACGGAATGCACCCGAAATTCCGCCGTCTGCTCAATCAGGGTTCGTCCGGTCGGTGCAGGGACATAATACGTCAGGGTGACAATATCGCCCGCATCGGCCTTCAGGTCGTCGGCCAGCCATTCATTGAGAATGATTTCATCATCGGCCAGCAGCGAAAAGACGGTGGAGACCGCCGAAGAGGCCGGAGCCATCGCCGAGACCGTTGAATAGGGACAGCGGCGGTCCTGATGAGTGATTTCGTTGACAAAATAGGTGAGGATGCCGACGGCCTGTTCATCCGCCCGCAGGAGCACCTCCGCAATCGGCTCCGGAATAAAGATGCGCCGGCTGAGCACCTCGCCGCCGGTCTGGCCCTTGAGAGAACGGACAATCAAACCGACATCCTCAGGCAGAAAGACCTGCCGAAGGGCCTGCTCGGCTTCCGAGAGCCCGCAGCCGTCCGGCAGAAGAATGGCGTTGGCCCGGTTCGGCTGCTCAATCCATTCGGCCAGTCTATTGAGGCGGACAAACACATTCAGCGCCCCGGCCGTGTCGGCCCGCAGACTGAACGTACCGAAGGATTCGGCGTCCGCAACGGCCGAAACCGACAGACGAACCGAAACAGACAGCTCCGATTCCGGAAACAGCACCGACTCGGCCGCCAGCCCGCCGATTTTTTCAAACGTGAGGACAATTTCATCCCCCGCCTGAACATTCAGTCGGGAGGCGAGGAGTTCGTTGAGCACCGCTCCTTCGCCCAGACCCGACAGCCAGGGTGCTTTTCCGGACGGGGCAAAATCGGCAAACGCATCATCGACACCGACGATAGAGACATTCACGGCTCGGGCGGTTCCGTCGGCATTTTCCGCCCAGCCCTTCAGCAGCAGAGCCGACGCCGCCGGCTGTTTGAGCTGTACGCGAAGGTCCTGGGCCAGCTGTGCACGAAACAGAGTCTGGGAAGCCGTCAGCACCAGGCCGGTTCGGCCCAGCCGCAGCTGGTTTTGCCGGGCCAGAGAAAGCCGCACCGAATCGCCCACGAGCAGAGAGCCGGTAAAGACCGTCACGGCGGCCGCCGCCGCCAGCACAACCCCCAGCCAGATGCGGCGGTCAAAGACCAGCGAGCGAATGAGCCAGCGAAACAGCGTCATCGCACAGCGTCCTGTGTCTGCTCAGAAAGCAGGCCGCCGGAAAGCACAAACCGCTTCTGCATCCGGGCGGCCAGAAGGGCTGAATGGGTCACAACAATCAGGGTCAGGCCGTAAAGACGGTGCACCTCGTCCAGCAGGTTAATCACCGATACAGCGGTCTGTTCATCCAGCGAGCCGGTCGGCTCATCGGCCAGCAGCAGCACCGGCCGCAAAAGCAGGGCCCGCGCCACCGCCGCCCGCTGACGCTGGCCGCCGGACAGCCGTCCGGGCAGTTCACCGGCCCGGTCCGCCAGCCCCACCTGCTCCAGCAGCTCCATCGCCCGCCGCTGCAGAGCCGCCGGTTCTTCCCGAAGCCGCCCGCCGGCCAGAGCGGGCAGGAGCACATTTTCCAGAACCGTACACTGCGGCAGGAGGTGATGCTGCTGAAAGACAAACCCGATGAAGCGGTTGCGAAAATCCGCCAGGGCCTCCTCGCCCATCGTCGAAAGGTCTCGACCCTCAACCGAAACGGTTCCCTCATCGGCCTTATCCAGACCGCCGATGAGATTCAGCAGCGTGCTTTTGCCGCAGCCGGACGGGCCGACGATGGAGGCCGACTGCCCTTTATCCAGCCGCAGGTCGATTCCCCGCAGCACCTCCAGAGGGCCGACAGCGGTCGAATAGCGTTTCCGGACCTGCTTGAGTTCGAGCATAGAGGGCTCCTCGAAAGGGTCGAAAGACTACGAACCGGTTTTTGTCTCCAGCCGCTGCAGAAAACGGCGGGCATTTTGTTCCATATCGAAACGGCTCAGAACGGCCTGCCGGGCCGCCGCTCCCATTTGGGTTGCCTGCTGCGGATTTCGCAGAAGCGGTTCGAGGGTCTCCGCAAGGGTTTGCGGACTGTTTGGTTCATACAGAATCCCCCCGCCGGTCTGCTGCGCCCATTCCGGATACACTCCGGCCCGAGGGGCGGCAAACGGCACCCCGCAGGCCATCGCCTCCAGCACATTCATTGCATAGGCCGGACTGTACCGCGCCGGACAGACCAGCACGTGAATCTGCTGCAGAAACGCCAGGCGCTCGGCCTTTTCGAAGCGTTCAACAAAGCGGACCCGCTCGGCCAATCCCGCCTGAGCGAGTGTTTCCTGCACGGAGCGAATCGTCGGCTCATCGGCGGCATTCTTTCCGCCGCAAATCAGCAGCCGCAGCGGCTCCAGTCCCGGTTTGGAGGCCAGCAGTGCAAAGGCCTCTGCGGCGATGTCCAGCCCGTTGACATACGCCATCCGAGCCAAAAAACCTATGGACGGCTGGGCAGGAGGCGTCTGGGCGGGAGCATAATCCCCCAGCTCCAGACCAGGCGGACAGACAAAGAGTTTCTCCTCCGACAGCCCCAAACGGCTTTTCATCACCTCGGCGTAATAGCGGCTGACCGGCAGGAAAAGTTCGAAATGTTCGAGCAGCTCCCTGAGCCGCTGCCAGACGCGTGCCGTCCAGGGCTCCCCCAGTCCGTCGATAAACCCGTCTTCATCCTGCAGCCAGCACATCAGCCGACAGCCCAGCCGCTGCCGAAGCGGCCCGGCCAGCCCCGCCAAAAGCAGATTGGACAGGATAATCACATCGGGCCTGCGGTCCAGAGAAGCCAGAAAATCCGTCAGACGGTTCAGTTCAGCGGATTGGCGTCCCTGCGGGCCGTCGAGCATCGACAGCGTCATTTCCCCCAGCTGGCGGGCGCTGGTCATTCCGGCCCGTCGGCTGATGCGCCGCAAAAGCGGCTCCGAATCCAGCCAGCGCCGCAGCGGCCCCGGAAGACGCCCGAGCGGGCCCAGCTTGTGCTGAAGATAGACATTGATGCCGCCGAAAAACAGTTCCGTGCGCTCCAGCGAGGTGTCCCCGTCCAGCGACAGCGGCAGGTACATCGGCACCAGCACCACATCCGCCCCCAGCCGGCGCAGCGCCCGCACCAGCGCCGTATCCCGCAGGCAGTTTTCACAGTAAAACTGGTCGCCCGAGCCCGGTGTTATCTGTACAATCCGCATCGACATTTCTCCGCGGGCTATTATCCGGGCCAGTGTGTTGCGGCGTCAATAATCTTTTCTTCCAGTTCGACGGCTTTTTCTTTGGTTCGCTGGACCACTGTATAGAAAACGGGAATCAGCAGCACACCCAGCACGGTGGCGACAATCATTCCGCCGAACACCGTGGTTCCCAGTGCCTGCCGAGCCGCCGCACCGGCTCCTTTGGCAACCACCAGCGGCACCATTCCCAGCGCCGTTGTCAGCGCCGTCATCAGAATCGGGCGAAAACGAATCCGGGCGGCCTCCACCGCGGCATCCACGACCGAGCGGCCTTCTTCGTGCAGCTGCTTGGCAAACTCCACCAGCAGAATCGAGGTCTTGCAGACAACACCAATAAGCAGGACAATCCCCATCTGGGTATAGATATTATTGTCCAGTCCCCGCAGCCAGGTAAAGGCCGCCGCCCCCAGAACGCCCAGCGGCACCGCCAGTACAATCGCAATCGGAATCGTCCAGCTTTCGTACTGGGCACACAAAAACAGGTACGCAAACAAGGCCGCCAGCAGGAACAGGTAAATCATCATTCCGCCGGCCTTGACTTCCTGCAGACTCATTCCCGACCATTCATACCCCATTCCTTCCGGCAGTTTCTCTTCGAGCAGCTGACGGACCCGCTCGATGGCCTGCCCGGAGCTGTAGCCGGGCCGGGCCGAGCCGGTCAGGCGCGTGGCCGGATACAGATTGTAATGGGAAATCGTCTGCGGCCCGGCCGTTTCGCGAACGGTAACCAGCGTGCGCAGCGGCACCATCTGACCGGACCGGTTGCGAACCTCCAGCCGGCCGATGTGCTCGGCTCTTGAGCGGAAGTCCGCTTCGGCCTGCGCCATCACCTTAAACGTCCTGCCGAACAGATTGAAATCATTGACATACGCACCGCCCAGATACGTCTGCAGGGCGTTAAAGACATTTTCCAGCGGCACATCGAGCGTCTGGACCTTTACGCGGTCCACCTCCAGATACAGCTGAGGCACGGCAGCCTCAAATGTGCTGTTCAGCTGCGTAATAATCGGGTCATTCTGGCCTTCAAACACCAAATCGCTGCCGATCCGCGCCAGGGTCTCCAGCCCGACGCCGCCGCGGTCCTGAATCTGCACTTCAAACCCGCTGGTAGTCCCCAGCCCCATAATCGCCGGCGGCTGAAAGGCCAGACACAGCGCATCCGGAATCGTAAACAGCTGCTGCTGAAGCCGCTGCACAATCGCCGACACATGCAGCTGCGGGTCTCGCCGCTTGGACCAAGGCTCCAGCCGGATAAAGCAGGTCCCGCCGTTGGCCATCATCCCTCCCTGCAGCATCGAAAACCCGCTGATGCTGGCGAAGTTGGCTATGCCGGGCGTCTGCGCCAGAATCGTATTGACTCGTTCCATCACCTGCTCTGTGCGGTGCAGCGAAGCTCCTTCCGGCAGTCGAACGCCCAAAAAGATGGCCCCTTCGTCTTCCGTCGGCAGAAAGCCGGTCGGCAGTTTTCCAAAACCGGTCAGTCCCACAACCGTCAGGACGGCAAAAACAGCCAGCGCAATCATTGTCCGCCTCAGGATGCTTTGAACCACGCCTGTATAAGCCGTCGTCGTGCGCTTCAGCCAGCGGTCAAACCAGCCGAAAAAGCGGCTCTTTTTCTCCTCCTGCGGACGAAGCAGAAACGCACAGAGCACCGGACTGAGTGTAAGAGCGTTAAGCGTCGAAAAGCAAACAGCCACCGACAGCGTAACGGCAAACTGCTGATAGAGCTTGCCGGTAATGCCGGGAGCCAGAATCGTAGGGGCAAAGACCGCCAGCAGCACCAGTGTGGTCGCAATGACCGGGCTGGTCACCTGTTCCATCGCTTTAATCGCCGCCGCCCGCGGTGACAGTTTCTCATCCGCAATCAGACGCGAGCAGTTTTCCACGACGACAATCGCATCATCCACTACAATCCCGATGGCCAGCACCAGACCGAACAGCGAGAGTGTGTTAATGGTAAAGCCGAGGGCCAGCATTACCGCCAGTGTTCCAATCAGCGAAACGGGAATCGTCACCGCCGGCACAAGCGTAGCCCGCCAGTCTTCCAGAAAGACAAAGACCGTCAGGACGACCAGCGCCACAACCATCAGCAGTGTTGAAACCACCTCCCGCAGAGATTCCCGAATAAACAGCGTCGGATTGTACGGTTCTTCGTAGGTAAGCCCCTTGGGAAAGGATTTGGACAGTTCAGCCAGTGCCTCCCGTACCCCGTCGGCCACCCGCAGGGCGTTGGCTTCGGGTGTAGCATAAATCGCCATCGCCACGGCGGGCTTGCCGCGCAGACGCACGGACCAGGAATAATTCTGAGCCCCCAGCTCGACCCGCGCGACATCCTTCAGCCGCAGCAGCCGTCCGTTCTCCTCCGCCCGAAGGATAATATTCCCGAATTCCTCCGGCGTGCTCAGACGCCCCTTGGTCTGAATCGTCCACTGGAACTGCTGGTCCGGGGGACTGGGCATGCCGCCGATTTGTCCGGCGGCCACCTCAATATTCTGTCGGCGGACCGCCGCGAGCACATCATCCGTCGTCAGCTGACGAGCCCGCATCTTTTCCGGGTCCAGCCACAGACGCATCCCGAAATCCTTGGCCCCGAACACCTCCACCTGTCCGACGCCGGACACACGCGTCAGCACATCCTTAATATAAAGATTGATATAGTTGCTCACATACACATCGTCGTAGCGGCCGTCTGACGACTGAAAAACCAGAAGCATCGTAATATTCGGGGAGCGCTTGTGCGTGCGGATGCCGTAGCGCTTGACCTCCTCCGGCAGCTGCGGCTCGGCGGTCGCCACCCGGTTCTGCACAAGCACCGTCGCCATATCCACATCCGTGCCGACTTCAAATGTCACCGTCAGCATCATCATTCCGGTATCGCTGCTGCTGGAGGTCATATAGAGCATCCCGTCCACGCCGTTGATGGCCTGCTCCAGCGGCGTAGCGACCGTCTGCGCAATCACCTCCGCACTGGCGCCGGGATACTGCGCTTCGACCATCACCGTCGGCGGAGCAATATCGGGGGTCTTTTCCACCGGCAGAAGCGGCAGGGCAATCAGCCCCACCAGCATAATCAAAATCGACAGGACCGTCGCAAATACCGGCCGATCAATAAAAAATCTGCTGAACTGCATCGCCATGTTTCCTCAAATCGGCTCTGAAAACGGTCAAGGTTTTTCGGTCGGAGCCGGACCGCCCGCACTGCCCGGCGCCCCGCCGGCTCCCGGCGGCATCTGGCCCGCCGGAACGGGCTGAATCGGCATCCCGGGGCGAGCCATATAAAAACCGCCCGCCAGAATGGTCTCACTGCCGTCCAGACCCTGCAGAACAATCCGCATCGTTCCTTCTGATGCTCCCAAAACAATATCGCGCCGCTGGAGCATCTGCCCCTCTCCGACAATCAGAACATATTTTCCGCCCAAATCCGTCTGAATGGTTTTTTCGGGAATCAAAACGGCCTTCGGACGCTGTCGAATCGGCACCCGTACGCGAACAAACATCCCCGGCAGCAATTGTTCCTTTTCATTGGCCAGCTGCCCGCGAACATACACCGTCCCCGTCCGCGGGTCCACTGTGTTGTCCGCAAAGCAAAGACGCCCTTCAAACAGATAGTCCGTTCGGTCGCCGAGTCCAACAAAAAACGGCACAGGATTCTCCCCGTCCGCCTGCCGAATGCGGCGGAGAAGCTCGGCATCCAGCATCGATTCGCTCATATAAAAGAACACATACATCGGCTCTGTTCGGACCACAGAAGCCAGAATCGGTTTGGACTGGGGACCGACCAGATTGCCGACATCCGCCAGATGCCGTCCGATGCGTCCGCGCAAAGGGCTGCGAATCTGGGTATAACTCAGATTCAGCTCCGCATCCGCCAGCGCCGCCCGAGCGGCATCGACCGACGCCTGAGCGGACAGAAAAGCCGCCCGGCGTGTGGACAGGTCCTGCTGACTGACGGCGTTGGTCTGGAGGGCCTTTTCGATTCGCTCCAAATCCACGCGGGCCCGCTCCAGCTCCGCTTCCGCCGCTTTCAGACGGGCCGCCGCTTCATCCCGACGGGCGGCATAGGCCTGCGGCTCAATCGTAAACAGCAGCTGCCCTTCTTCGACCAGCTGGCCGTCGGTAAAATGAATCCCCTGAAGATACCCTTCCACACGGGCCCGAATCTCCACGGAATCAACGGCCTCCGTCGTGCCGGTAAATTCATAATAATCCGTCACATCCCGAACTTCACAGGCGACGACCGGCAGGGGCATCGGTCCCCGCTGAGCCGGCATTGCGCCGGGTTTAGGCCGGTGCATCCAGAACCAGACTCCGGCGGCCAGCACCAAGACAATCAGCAGCGTCACAGCAGCGGCAATGACAACGGCTTTCCGACCTTTCATAAGCATGTATCCTTTCGAATCTCGAACAACCCTTAGGATTTTTCTTTCGAAGCAGAGGAAGAAGAAACCAGGTTCTCAGACGGGTCCCATCCGCCGCCGAGGGCTTTGTAGAGCCGAATCAAATCCTGCACCACAGCTCCTTCGCCGGCGGCCAGAGAATCCTGCTGGGCATACAGCGTCCGCTGGGCATCCAGCACATTCTGAAAATCCGTCAGTCCGTTTCGATACAGGGCTTCTACCAGCCGAACGGTATCTTCTGCGGCCGCCGCGGAACGCCGGAGAGCCGCCAGACGCTCCTGATGGCGGGCATAAGCTGCTATGGCGTTTTCCACCTCTTCGACGGCGGCCAGAACTGTCTGTTCATAAGCCGAATACAGCTGCTCAAACCGCGCCTTTTCGGCCTCCACAAGACGGCGAAGCCGACCGCCGGCAAACAGATTCCAATCCAGTCTGGGGCCGAAGGAAAACGTCCGGCTGGACCAGCGGCCCAAATCGGAAAAATGTTCCGACGACAGCCCGAACATCCCGGACAGAGACAGCGACGGATACAGCTGCGCGGCGGCGATTCCGATGCGGGCGCTCTGGGCCGCCAGCTGACGCTCAGCCAGCCGGATATCCGGACGCTGGCGAAGCAAATCCGCCGGCACCGAAGGCGGAATGCCTTTCTCCGACGGAATCGGAATCAAATCCGGACGGGCAGCCCCAATCTCAAAATCCCGCGGAAAACGTCCCAGAAGCACCGCCAGCCGATGAACGGCCTGCTGTTCAGCCAGCTGAAGCAGCGGAATCTGGGCCTCTGTATTCGCCAGGTTCTGCCGGGCCTGCGCGACATCCAGCTCCGGAGCCAATCCGGCATCAAAGCGGCTGTAGGTCAGACGAAGCGTTTCCTGCTGCGTCTGGAGATTCTGCAGGGCATAACGAAGCCGCAGCTGGGCTGTGCGCAGCTCGACATAAACCGATGCCACCTCCGCACACAAACTGACCCGCACCGCCCGTTCGGCCTCGACCGTCGCTTCCAAAGAGGCCTGCGCCGCTTCGACGGAACGGCGGACCTGCCCGAACAAATCGAGCTCCCACAGGGCATCCAGACTCGCCGAATAGGTGCTGATTTCCGTGCCCCCGCCGTATGCAAACGCGGTATTTTCACTCTGTCGACTGCGCGTGTAGGAACCCGAAGCACCTACAGACGGATACCGTCCGCCGGCAGCCGCATCACGCAGGGCCCTGGCCTCCTGAATGCGGAAATAAGACTCCTGCAGGGACAGATTGCTTTCGAGGGCCTGCTGAACTAACCCCTCAAGCACGGGGTCATCCAACACCGTCCACCAGTGTTTGAAGAGGTCCGGAGACGGGACGGAGGCGTCCTCCAGCCGGCTCCAGGCCGCAGGCATCTGCGGCTCCGGCGGCTGATAATCCGGCCCCACCCTACAACCCGCCGTAAAAATCATCCCTATCGGCAGCAAAACAAGAAATCCTCTGACAGATATGTTCATCATTCCGCTGTTCCTTTCAAACAACTCCGAAGCCCGGCTGCCCCAACCCGAACAATCTGCTCGGTGATTTCTTCTACGGTAAAGCCCGGCAGCACTAGGTCATACATCTCAAAAAACAAAATCGGGTGCATCACGAGCGATTCGAAAGTCAGGACCGCCCGCCACGCCGCCCGCTTCTCAAGCCCCGGCAGCAGCTGCTGAAATGCCCCGGCCAGCCGCTCAAAAAATTTGTCGATCAGTTCCTCGGCGATTTTGTCCCGATCAAATCGACGATGAAGGGCCTCCCGGACAAGAAACCGCACCACACGGGACCAAGTATCCCCCCGCAAAGCCGACTCCATCGTCGGACGCACCAGTTCCCGCAGCAGCTCTTCAATTGTCGCTTCAGGCCGGGCACAAACCCTCTCAATCGTCTTCAAATGGCCCTGAATCTTTTCCGAAAGCCGCCTGTGAAACATCTCTTCGTACAGTTTTTCCTTGCTGCCGAAATAGTAGTTGACGGCGGCCACATTACAACCGGCTTCGGCCGTAATATCCCGTATGGATATGCCCTCGAACCCCCCCTGGCAGAAAAGTTTTTCCGCCGCATCCAGGAGCCGATTCCGTGTATCCAAACTGATTTCAGGATTATTATCGGTATTTTCCATATCCAATTAAAACATTTGTTTGAAACAAATATATTAAACAGATGTTTTAATCCTGTCAAGATTCTTTTTCTGTTCTTCGCAAAATCTTGTTTCCCCGACAAGAGTGCATAAAATGGTAGGTATGGAAGTATCGCTTCACTACGGCCGGGAACAGCTAAAACTCTATCTGCCTTCGGAAAATCTGGCCGGCTGGATTCGGCCCAGACCGATGGCGGATGCTCACCCGCAGGATTCCCTCGTTAATCTCTCCGCCCGTCCGCAAGCCAGGCAGTTTGTTCAGCAGATTCAGGGAAAGCGTCTTTGTGTGCTGCTGCCGGATGGGACAAGAGATTTTCCGTGGAATGCGGTCCTGCCGCCGGTCTTTGGGCTGCTGAAAGGCGCCGAGCAGCTGACCTTCCTGATTTGCACCGGTACCCATACCGCCCAAACGCCGGAAAACAAGGCCATCCTCGAAAAAATTGTCCAGCTGGTTCGGCAGGCGGGAATCTTTTCGTATGAAACCGTTCTCCACGACTGCCAGACGTCGCGGATGTCGGATGCCGGCAGAACCCAATACGGCACACCGATTCTTTACAGCGCTGTTCTGGACAATGCGGATGTGTTTCTGGTCTTCAGCGATGTCAAATTTCACTATTTTGCGGGCTACTCCAATCCCGTCAAAAACTTTGTACCGGGTGCCTGCGCGTTCCAAACCGCTCAGGTCAATCACAGTCTGACCTTTGACAGCCGCTCGATTTACGGCGCACATCCCTGGCATCCGAACCCGGCCCGCCGACTTCAGCCGCTGGCGGCGGACCAGCTGGAGGCGATGGAAAAAATCGTTCGGGGGCGAGCCGTTTGGGCTGTCGTAACCATCAGCGACAAAAGCAAACTGTACTGGGCCCGGTTCGGACCGGCTCAGGAGGTCACCCCGCAGGCCTTTTTGGCCGTCGATGAACACACGGAATATACCCTCCCGCGCGTCGAGCGCATGGTTGTCTCCTGCGGCGGACATCCGGACGACAGCGATTTGTATATCGCCCAGCGGGCGCTGGAGCTGACCCATCGGGTCGTGCTCGACGGGGGGCAAATCCTGTTTCTGGCGGCCTGTGCCAACGGCATCTGCCCGCAGATTGCCTACAAGGACTTTTATCTGAAACTGACCGAGCCGATTGAACAAATCCTCCGCGAAAAACCTGCTCAGTACAAATTGTACAGCCACAAGCCCTACCGATTCGCCCAGCTGCTGCGTCGGCTAAGCAGGTTCTACATTCACACGCAGCTCGAAGAGCCCTTGGTGCGCAATATTCATCTAACGGCCGTAAAAAACCCGCAGACTCTCCTCAATGAATGGATTGAAGAAAACCCCCTGGTCAAAATCCTGTTTGTGGATGGGGCCAACAAGCTGGCTATTCGCCCGAAACCAGAAAAACAGGAACTCAAGACAGAGTGAAAATGCCGGCCGAAAAGTGCGCAAAAATTAAGGAGGGCAGTCCCGAAGGGATTACCCTCCTTCTCCCAACTTAGCAAGTATTATATCCCAAATGTTAACCGAGACAAAATTAAAAAGATGTAAAAACGAAAATATTTTCAGGAATTAGAAGGCGTATTATGTCCTCTATTGTAAGACGTTTGATATACTCGAGTTAATTTTGCCGGTTTGTCTGCCGGAAATGGATATAATTTTTTGAATCATTGCTCTCGTAGAAAATTTTTTCGTATAATACAGAAGAGTGGGTCGGGCGGTTGCCCCGCACCTACTTGGAGTGTACGACGTGTCTGGCAGCGTGTGTTTCAACCTCTCTGCGGAAAAACCGGTTTACTCTCCAAGTAGGTGCGGGGAGGAAAGTCCGAGCAGGACAGGGCACGGCGACGGCTAACGGCCGCCCGGGGCAACCCGAGGGAAAGTGCCACAGAAAACACACAGCCGATGGCCCCGCACCTACTTGAAGAACAGAGGGTTTTTGGTTTGGACCATTTCAACCTTCCGGAACAGAACCCGTTCGGCTCTTCAAGCAGGTGCGGGGATCAGGCAAAGGTGAAAAGGTGCGGTAAGAGCGCACCGCGCTGTCGGCAACGGCAGCGGCACGGCAAACCCCGCCGCCTGCAAAACCAAGTATGCCGGAGCCTGGCCCGGGCGATTCCGGCGGGTAGGTTGCTTGCCTGAGGGGAAACCTTCCGGCAGAGCCGATTGGCAACAATCGGTCCAGTGTAATAACCGCCGCCCCGCACCTACTTGGAGTGTCCGACGTGCCTTACAGCGTGTCTTTCAACCTGTCAGCGGAAACACCGGACTGCACTCCAAGTAGGTGCGGGGAACAGAACTCGGCTTACAGACCCACTCTTTTTTTCTCCTTTCGTTGTTAGATATTTATCAAATATTCTTTGATTGTTTCACAAACAGTTGTTAAACTGGCTTTATGACCTTCGGACAAGTCATCCGTCAAAAACGCAAAGAACTCCGGCTGACCTTAGATGAAGTGGCCGCCAGGACCGGCTTTTCCAAACCCTACCTTTCCACCATTGAGACCGGACGAGTCAAAAACCCGCCCTCCGACGAACTGATAGGGAAACTCGAAAAAATCCTCCAATTCAAGAGCGGCTATCTCCTTCATTTGGCACACAAAGAAAAAATCCCCGCCGACATCCGACGAGAGTTTGAGGCCCTCACGGCAGAAAACCGCCGATATCGCACTCTCATCCAAAATCTGCTTTCCCGCAAACAAAGCATCTCAGACGTCAGCAAACTGTTTCGCCGGGAGACGGAAACCGCCCTCAACCGCCCGCCTGGAAACTGGATACCGGTTATCAATAAAGTAGCCGCCGGCTATCCCAACGATTTTGACGACCTCGGCTATCCGGCCGGGATTGCCGACGACTATGTCCTGGCTCCGGACCTGCACGACCCCAATGCCTTTGCCCTGCGGGTGGTCGGCGATTCGATGGAACCGGAATTTCGCCAGGGCGACATCGTGATTTTCTCCCCCGCCGCCGCGGTCCAGAGCGGGGCGGACTGCCTTGTCCGACTCCAAAACCCGTATGAAACCACCTTCAAACGGGTCTTTTTTGACTCCAAAGACCAGATTCGCCTCCAGCCCCGAAATGAAAAATACCCCCCGCAAATCGTCAAAGCCGCCCGTCTGAATGGATTGTACCGGGCGGTTATCCAATACCGACGTCTCTAAGGGCGGCATTCGGGGGGCGTTCTATCCCCTGATTATTCGCTTTTTTGTATGGAATTGACCCGCTGAATCGCTATAATCTCCAGGTTTGAAGAGGCGGATGTTCTCCACGGAAAAGATACAAAGAGTCTGGTTAGCTTCCGGAAAGGTATAAGTCATGCAGATTCGAAGGATCGGATGGCTTTTCTGGCCGTTGATTGCCGCATCGGCCGCCGCTTGGGCGGAAGGAACCCCTCTGTTTCCGGCCGGCCAGGATATGCATCTGTCCGCCCGACGAATGCTCCGGGCCGCTGAGGACCCGCAGGAGCCGTCCCGGCTGATTTTGGAAGGGCAGGTCGAAGGAAGCATCGGCGACAACCAGTTCTTTGCCGACCGGGCTGTCGCGGTGCTCCGGCTGCGGACGGAACCATCCGGTCTTTCTGAAGGACAATATTACGAAGCGTATCTGTATCTGGAGGGCGGTGTGTCCCTGAAAAAAGGAAGCCGCTCGAGAATGACGGTTTCGTCGGCGCCGGTGGCGGAAAACGCCCATCGGCTTGCCGTTCGGTTTCTGGTGACCGGACAGGTGTTTGTGACGGTCCGGGAGGAAGAAACGCTTCGCCAAGAGGAGCTCGAAAGCGACCCGCTGTATCAGCGGGCCCTGGACACCTTCGGGCGGATTCGTCAGGGCCCTGTTCCGCCGCTGACGGCCTATGTGCCCCGGATGGAAGACCGTTTTCTGCCGCCGCACAGTCCGGCGGTCCGAAAATCCGCCGCGGCCGCCCAGACCCGCCTTGCCCAATCCTCCTCAACCGCCCCCAAAGAGAAAAAGCCCGCTGTATCGTATCCGATTCACATCAACGCCCTCTGGGAACCGGCCCCCGAAATTGAGATTCGAACCCTGCCGGACGGCCGCAAAGCCGCCACCATTTCCGGACGGTTTTATCTGTGGCAGAAGCGCGATGAGGAAGGCACCCTGCTGGAATTTCTGGCGGACAGCGCCGTGGTGTATTACGGGGGTGATTCTCTGACGCAGACCCGACCAGGTCCCGGCGGCAATGAAATCGCCTCCGGCACCATCGAAGGGGTGTATCTGGCCGGCAATATCGTGATGACTGAAGGCGAGATGACCATCCGGGCGGATGAGATTTACTATGATTTTCAGCGGCAGCAGGCGCTGGTCGTCGGGGCCGAGCTGCGGACCTTCAGCCCCACCCGCGCTATCCCGATTTACATTCGGGCCGAAACCCTGCGGCGAATCAACGAGACGACATTCGAAGGCGAACAGGTGGAGCTGACCGACAGCGAGTTCTATCTGCCGCAAATCTCCGTCCGAGCCGCCCGAATGATTCTGATGACCGGCGAGCAGCTGGAAGAACGGGCACGCACCCGGGCCTCCGGCTCACGACCGGAAGCCGTTTTTGAAGACGTGTCCTTCCGATACGGGCCTGCAACGATATGGAAATGGCCTGCCTTCCAGACAAACTTCGCCCGTCCGGCCTTTCCGCTCAGCCGGCTTCGGGTCGGAAACGACAACGAATTCGGCACAGCCGTGGAAACCCGGTGGAATCTGGCCAACCTGTTCGGCAAAGCCCAGGCGGAAGGCACTGATGCCGAGCTGGCCCTGGATTATTTCAGCGACCGGGGCGTCGGCGCCGGCATCGAATCGGAATACAAACACCCCGATTCATTCGGAGAGCTGCTCGGGTACGTAATGACCTATCGGGGCACCGATGACCTCGGGCGGTACGGCAGCGAACGGCGCAACGTGGACCCGGAACAGGATGTCCGCGGACGGTTCAGCTGGCGGCACCGCACATACCTGCCCGAAGACTGGCAGCTGACCCTCGAAGTCGGATACCTGTCCGACCGCTATTTCCAGGAATGGATGTACCGGGGAGAATACTATACGGATAAGCCCCAGGAAACACTGGTGCACCTGAAGCGGCTGAAGGACAACTGGGCCTTTTCGATTCTCGGCAAGACCCGCATCAACGACTTCGAGACAACCATCGAAGAACTGCCGACGGTGGAATATCACCTCAAAGGGGCGTCCTTCTGGGACCACCGGCTGACGTTCTACAGCGACACGCAGGTCGGACGGCTGCGCAACCGGTTTGATGAAGACCTCGTTTTGCCGCCGACAAAAGAAGATTTCTATACGCTGGCTTATACCCGCAATGAAGTGGACTGGCCGCTGATGCTGGGCACCATTAAGGCCGTGCCGTATGCCGCCGTCACCTTTGCTTACGAGGACCACGGCGAATTCAATCTGGACCTGGACGGCACGCCGGTCTCTCCGGAAGACACACCGGTTCTCGGCGAGTACGGCGTGCGGATGTCCACGATGTTCTGGAAGACAGACCCGTCCGTCCAGAGCCGCTTGTGGAATCTGAACGGCATCCGCCATTTGGTCAAACCGCACTTTGAAGCGGCCCTGTTTGAAGACAACAGCCCCGCCGTGGAAATGCGCAATATGTACAATGTCGGTCTTTCTCAGCGGTGGCAGACCCGCCGAGGCCCCGAAGGCCGACAGGAAATCGTGGACTGGCTCCGCTGGGATTTGGATGCCACCTGGGTGAAGAATCCGGCGGAGGAAGACATTGATCCGCTGGGGCGGTACGGACCGGCAGGCTTTCTGTTCAACGACCCCTCCATCCCGCTGCGGACCCGACGGGCCAACCCCTTCTTCGGGCTGGTGCGGAACACGCTCCGAAGCGACGTGGAATGGAAAGTCAGCGAGACAACCGCCGTGCTCAGCGACCAGAATTATGACATCGACAGCGGACAGATTCAGCAGGCGGATATCGGCATCAGCCGCTATGTCTATCCGGACCTGAGTTATTACATCGGAAGCCGGTATCTGCGGCCCGTGCGCGTCGATATCCCCTCCAAAGGGATTCACGAGGAGGGCTCCCATTCGCTCGTGGCGGCCCTGACGTATTCGCTGGGCACCCGCTATACGGCCGTCGTGGCTCAGGAATACAATTTCGAATACGGCAAAACCGTCCGCAGCGAACTGACGCTGATTCGGCATTATCACCGGCTCTTTTACGGGCTGAGTTTTTCGCTGGATGAATCCCTGGACCGCCGGATGGTTTCGCTGAGCATCTGGCCGCAGGGAGTTCGGGAGCTGGCCATCGGACGGCGCTATATGGGCATGACCGAACCGGTGCGGGAGGAGTAATCCGCCGGACCGATTCAAAACCGGATGACAGACTGTTTTTCGGAACGTCAATACAAGAAGAAAGGAAGTGTTATGGCTTTAGTCACAACCAAAAAAATGTTTGAAATGGCCTACAAAAACGGCTACGCCATCGGGGCGTTCAACGTCAACAACATGGAAATCACGCAGGGCATCGTGGCCGCAATTGCCGAAGAGAAGGCCCCGCTGATTCTGCAGATTTCCCGGGGGGCCCGCGAATACGCCAAGATGAGCTATCTGAAGGCGATTATTGACGTGGCCGTGGCGGAAAACCCCGACATTCCCATCTGCATGCATCTGGACCACGGCGACACCTTTGAAATCTGCAAGCAGTGCGTCGATGACGGCTTTACCTCGGTGATGATTGACGCCTCCCACCATCCGTTTGAGGAAAACGTCCGGATTACCAAGGAAGTGGTCAAGTATGCCCACGCTCACGGTGTGGTTGTGGAGGCCGAGCTGGGCCAGCTGGGCGGCATCGAAGAAGATGTGGTCGGTGTGGATGACGTATCGGCCCACCTGACCGACCCCGCTCAGGCGCAGACCTTTGTGGAAAAGACCGGCTGCGACTCGCTGGCCGTGGCCGTCGGAACCAGCCACGGGGCGTATAAGTTCAAAAGCGAACCGAAAATCGCCTTTGACGTGATAGAGAAGATTCAGCAGCGTCTGCCCGGCTTCCCGCTGGTGATGCACGGGGCCAGCAGCGTGCTGAAAGAGTTCAAAGACCTGATTAACAAGTACGGCGGCAAGATGCCCGATGCGATGGGCGTGCCGGAGGAGGCCATCAGCCGGGCGGCCAAAATGGCCGTCTGCAAGGTCAATATCGACACAGACCTGCGAATGGCTCTGACCGCCAAGATTCGCCAGGTCTTTGCGGAAAAACCCGGCGAATTCGACCCGCGTAAATATCTGGGGCCGGGCCGTGAAGCCATCAAGCAGATGGTCAAGCACAAACTGCACGTGCTCGGCTGCGCCGGCAAAGCCGCTGAATGTCTGTAATCAGACGACTTTACAAAAATCAGGGAGAACCAACCCGGCAGGACGGCGGTCGCCGTCCTGCCTCTTGCTTGAAAAAACAAAACACCGATATGTATGCAAAAATGAAACACTGGAAATTCGCCGCCGGACTGCTCCTGGCAGCCGGATTGTGGCTGGGATTGGGCTGTGAGCCGGACCGACCGGCACAGTCCTCCCAAAAACCCACCGAATCCCATAAAACCGCCGCCGCATCTTCTCCGCTGCCGGTTTCGCTGAAAGCCGCTTCCGCCATTGACTTTTTCTGCAGCGGCAATCCGGCGGCCGCCCGAGAAACGCTCGAGACCGCCGCCGGAGAGAACGGGGTTCTGGAATCATTTCGACAAATTCTCCTGGGCTGGGAGTCCATGCAGCAGCGGCGGCAGGAGATTCGCCGGCAGGTCTGGGAAAAACAGCAGCAGCGGCTGACGGAACTGAAATCGAAAATCCAGGACCTGGCGGCTTTGGCCGAGCCGACTCCGTCCGAGACATCGCTTGCTCTCTCGGAGGATGAGGACCTGCCGGACAGCACGGCCCCGGCTGATGCCAACGGGCTGGAAGGGGTTCTGGCGGCCGCCATTCGACTGCGGGACCTGGCCACAGACGAGGAAAAACAGGCCCTCCTGCAGGACTCATTTATCCAGCAGATTGTTCAGGCCGCCCTCCAGCGGGCCCGCACCTACGAAGAGCAGGGACGCTGGACCGACGCCTATTTCCGCGCGTACTACTGGCTGACGGCCCTGGATGAGGACAATCCGGAGTATCGGGAAAAAGCCGACGAACTGTCTGAACTGCTGGAAATTGAGCTGTCGCTCAAAGACGGCTCCTGCGACGACACCGTCCAGAAACGCTATCAGGACATCAAGCCGGAGATGTTTGAACGGGCCCTGTATCTGCTGGACAACAACTATGTGCGTCCGCTCGATTACAGGGAAATGATGGACAAGGCCCTTGTGCGGTGCCGCCTGCTGGTGCGGGTGCTCGAAAAATCCTCGGCGGAAATCGCCTATCGCGCCGATGCAGCCGCCGCCGCGGCCTTTCTGGAAAAGCTGAACGCTCTCGAAGCCGAACGGAAGGGCAAAACGGACCTTCAGGCCGCCGACCTCAAAGAGCTGCTGAATGCGCTGCTGACGCTGAACAAAACCACCCTTTCGCTTCCGCCGGAAGTGATGATTGCCCACTTTTCGCAGGCCGTCCTGCAGACGCTGGACCCGTTTACCGACCTCGTTTGGCCCTGGTACGTGAAGGATTTTGAGAAGAATCTGACCCAGCAGTTCAGCGGCATCGGCGTGGAGATTTCCAAGGCCACGGGGGTGCTGACGATTGTCAGTCTCCTGCCGGATACACCCGCCTATCGGGCGGGCCTGGATGCGTATGATGAAATCCTGGCCGTCAACGGCGAACCGACGGAAAAGATGACAATTTTCTGCGCGGTCAGCAAAATCACCGGGCCCAAAGGCACCAAAGTCACGCTGACCATCCGGCGGCCCTCCACCGGCGAAGTGAAGGACTATACCATCGTCCGCGACCGGATTGTCGTTCAGCCCATCCGCGGCTGGCAGCGCACCGAAACCGGCCAGTGGGACTTCTGGGCGGACAAAGCCAATCGAATCGGCTATGTGCGGCTGACGTCTTTTTCCGAGACTTCCCGGGATGACCTGGACAAGATTCTCACCCAGCTGGAAAAAGAGGGGATGAAGGCCCTGATTCTGGATTTGCGCTACAACAGCGGCGGCTATCTGAACAGCGCCGCGGAAGTGGCCGACTTGTTCCTGACCAGAGGCGTCATCGTCAAAAGCAATCCGCGTCACGGCTTTGCCACGTATGAAATGGCCCACGAAAAAGGGACGCACCCGAATTATCCGATGGTCGTCCTCATCAACGGCGGCAGCGCCAGCGCCTCGGAGATTGTGGCCGGCGCCCTGCAGGACCCCAAACACCGCCGGGCCGTCCTGGTGGGCACCCGCAGCTACGGCAAAGGCTCCGTCCAGGTCGTCACCCCCTTTACCGGCGGCGGCTCGCAGCTGAAATATACCGTGGCCTACTATCACCTGCCCAGTGATCAGCCGGTGAAAAACCGCTACCAGATGGAACGGCTCGGCCGCAAAGACTGGGGCATCGCTCCGGATGTCGAAGTCGAAATGTACAGCCATGAACTGCGCCGGATGCTGGAGATTCAGCGAAAGAACGACATCCTCGTGCAGACCTTTCACAACAATGAAGACGAACGCCGCTATACGCTTCAGGAAACCCTCTTGTCAGACCCGCAGCTGTCGGCGGCCCTGCTGGTCGTCCAGGCCAAACTGCTTCAGCAGGGCGTTCCGATTCAGCCGCCGGATTTGACAATCTGGCAGCGGCCGATTGACCCGAATGAAATTTTGTAAGGACAGGTTCTCCGCATGAACAAACTCGAGCAGCAGCGAAGAGAAAAATGTCAGCAGATTCGCCAAATGGGTCTTGACCCCTACGGCGGCCGGTTCCCGAATACAGAACCGGCTCAATCCGTGAAAAACCGATACATCGACGGGCAGGAGGGCCAGCGCGCCCGCTGTGCCGGACGCATTGTGCTCCTGCGCGACATCGGCAAACTCATCTTTATCACCCTGCGGGACTCCAGCGGGGCCATTCAGCTGGGCCTGAGCAAACAGCTTCTGGCCGGACAGTGGGAACTGGTCAAACGCATCGACCTGGGCGACCTGGTCGGGGCCGAAGGGACTCTCGGCAAGACCAAAACCGGCGAAATCACCATCTGGGTCGAACAGCTGACTCTGCTGAGCAAGGCCCTGCTGCCGCCGCCGGAGAAGTTTCACGGTCTGGCGGATGTGGATTTGCGCTACCGCCGCCGCTATGTGGACCTCTGGGCCAATCCGGAGGTGATGCAGCGGTTCCTCAAACGCAGCGCTCTGGTGGCCTCCGTCCGCGCCTTTCTCCATCAGCAGGGCTTCGTCGAGGTGGAAACCCCGATGATGCAGTCCATTGCCGGCGGGGCCGCCGCCCGTCCTTTCATAACACATCACAACGCGCTGGACATCGATTTGTATCTGCGGATTGCCCCCGAACTGTTCCTCAAGCGGCTTTTGGTCGGCGGAATGGAAAAGATTTTCGAAATCAACCGCAACTTCCGCAATGAGGGCCTGAGCACCCGGCACAACCCGGAATTTACGATGATGGAACTCTATCAGGCCTATGCAGACTACCGTGATATGATGGACCTGACCGAATCGCTCATCAGCGCTCTGATAGAAACCCACTGTCCGGGGCCGATTCTGCCGTTCGGCTCGATGCAGGTCAACTGGTCCCGGCCCTGGCGTCGGGCCCGATACAGCGAGCTGCTGGAGGAATATGCGGGCTGCCGGATTGAGGATATTCCGGCCGTCCGTGCCAAAGCCCGTGCCCTGGGCATCGACGAAACCCGGATGGAAGATGCCGTCGTGATTAATGAAGTGTTTGAAGCGACGGTGGAATCGAATCTGGTCAACCCGACCTTTGTGCTGGATTATCCGGCGGAGCTGTGCCCGCTGACCCGAACCAGCAAGGCAGACCCCCGCTACGCCGAACGCTTCGAACTGTACGCCGGCACAATGGAACTGGCCAACGCCTATACGGAACTGAACGACCCGGATGTCCAGGAGGCCAACTTCCGCCGGCAGCTGCGGGGCCTCAGCGCCGATGAAAGCATGGCGAAAATGGATGAGGACTTTATCACGGCTCTGAAGTACGGGATGCCGCCGGCCGGCGGACTGGGCATCGGCATCGACCGGCTTGTGATGCTGCTGACGGATGCGCCGAGCATTCGCGATGTCATCCTCTTTCCGCTGCTTAAGCCCGCTGCCGCCGGACAGATGCCGGAATCTTTGGAGGAAACGGACGCTTCCTCCTGACGGTCAACGCTTCGAAATTCGCAGGAGCAGTCTGTGTGAAGCATGTATCCTTCTTTTTATGCGGCCGCTATCTTCGCCGGCGCCGGATGATGCTGCTGAGCATCACCGCCGTGGCCCTCAGCTGCGCCCTGCTGCTGATTACCGCCAGTCTGTTTACCGGCTTTATCGCCGCCCTCGAAACCAGCACCACGCGGCATCTGGGGGATATTGTCCTGGAGGCCCCCTCCGGACAGCTGATTACCGATTTTGAGGTGCTGCTGGAAGCGCTTCAAAAGCCCGCTGCCGTCCAGGCGGCTGCGGCCGTGCTGAAAAATCACGGTCTGCTTCTGGCCGGCCCCGGCAAGGTCCGTCCCGTGCGGGTTTGGGGCATTCAGCTGCCCCAGCGGCTGGCCCTCAGCCCCCTGCAGGATACGCTGCTGGTTCAGAAAGGACAGACAAACCCGTCCTTCGACCCGCAGAACACCGGTGAAATCGGCGGGTTTGTCGGCATTGGGGTGCTCACAGCGCCCGATGAAAAGACCGATGAATACAACCTCGACGAGGTCCGACGCTATATCGGACAGAAAATGGCCCTGACAACCGGCTCGCTGCAATCCGTGCCCGCCGGCGAGTCGTTGGGCCCGGCTCCGATGCAGTTCCGACGAAGGGTCCTGCGGTTTACCTGCACCGACGTGATGCAGACCGGCGTCTGGGACCTGGATGAACAGAATGTCTTTGTCCCGCTCGAAGCCCTTTCGGCCGTTTTGTATCCTGACCTGCCCGCCCCGGCGGCGGATATTATTCAGATTCGGCTGGCCCCCGGCGTTTCCGAAGACACAGGTCTGGCAATTGTCCGGGGCATCTGGGACAATTTCGCCAAAGACCGATTTGCCTGGGGACCGTTTGCCTCGATTGAAACCTCTCGCCGGCTTCAGGCCCGGCTCATTGCTGAGTACCGCAAACAAATGGGGGTCCTGCTGCTGATTTTCGGACTGGTCAGCTTATCGGTGATTCTGCTGGTCTTCTGCATCTTTTCGCTGCTGGTGATGACCAAACAAAAAGACATCGCCATTCTCAAAAGCTGCGGGGCCTCCCGCCGCGACGTCGCCGGACTGTTTCTGGCCTTCGGTTTCCTCAATGGCGCCGCCGGAGCGGCACTCGGCATCCTTCTGGGCTGGCTGATTACCTTTCATATCAATTCGATTGAACTCCAAATCAGCCGTCTGTTCGGTCTGAAAATCTGGAAAGCCGGGGTGTATATGTTTTCGCAGATTCCGAATACGGTTGACTGGTCCGCTGCGGGATGGATTTTTCCGGCGGCGATTCTGGCCTCCGTAGCCGGAGCCCTCATTCCGGCGCTGCGGGCGGCCTGGCTTGAACCGGTTCGTTTGCTGAGGTACGAATAGGATGCTTGTCTGGAAGCTGGCCGTCCGCTATTTTCGCACCCGTCCCAGTTCCTGGCTGGCCGTGGCGGCCGTGGCTCTCTGCACCTTTATCGTGGTGGTGGTGCTGACGGTGATGAATGGACTGGCCTCCGATTTCAAAGAAAAAAATCACCGCGCCGTCGGCGACTGCATCCTTACAACGGATTCCCTGGTAGGATTTCCGGATGACCCGAACTGGCTGGCCCTGCTCGAATCCCAGCCGTTTATTGAGGCCGTTTCCCCGGCCGTATTCGGCGTCGGCCTGATTACCCAGGCCGGAGCCGATTGGAATATCGCCGTTCAGTTTCTCGGCATCGACCCGGTCCGTCACAGCGCCGCCACCGGATTCGGCCGCTCCCTGCATTACCGCAAAGACCAGCCCCATCTGGCGTTTGTGCCTTCGTATGCCCCGAACGAGCCGGGCTGTGTGGTCGGCATCGATTTGGCCGGAATCAGCCGAACCTCGCAGGGAACCTACCTGCATCCGCTTCAGCCCGTCCCCATCCGGCTGATTTTAAGCAGCTTTCCGCTGACCCCACGCGGGGCCATGGCGCGCGGCGGCACAGACCTGGTCAACAGCAAAACCTACTATCTGGCCGATGACAGCCACACGGGTATCCCGCAGATTGACGGCAGCATGATTTACCTGCCGCTGGAGGAAGCACGCCTGCTGACCGGAATGGACAGCCCGTTTCCGCGCATCAGTTCGATTCATATCCGCTTTAAGCCCTCGGTGGGGCTTCAGGAAGGCGTCGAACAGGTGCGAAGACTGTGGACGGAGTATCTGGACAGCCGCCGCAATCATCCCTATTTTAATCTGCTCGAGGCGGTGCGCGTCCAAAGCTGGCTGGAAAACCGACGCAGCCGAATCGCCGCCGTCGAAAAAGAACAAACGATGCTGATTCTGCTTTTTCTGATGCTCGGCCTCATCACCGTCTTTATTGTCTTTGTGATTTTTTATATGCTGGTGGGCCACAAAAGCAAAGACATCGGGATTTTCCAAAGCGTCGGAATGTCCAAAGTCAGAATCGCTCAGGTCTTTTTGAATTTCGCTGCGCTCATCGGCCTTTGCGGCGCTCTGCTGGGGGCTGCCGGCGGCTGTTTGTTCCTTGTATATATCAACCCCATCGAAAACTGGCTGTTTGAGCGGTTTGATTTTCAGCTGTGGGACCGAACCATCTACGCCATCGGACAGATTCCGAATCAGATTCAGCCGGAATTTCTGCTGACTGTCGGACTGGCCGCTGTGGCCGCCTGTCTGGCCGGAGCGCTGATACCGGCTTTCCAGGCCGCCCGGAAGGAACCCGTGGAGGTGCTTCGAGTCAGTCAGGTTTAATTATTCAGGAACAACTATGAACCCAATCATTGAAGCCAAAAATATCCACAAGTCCTATCCGATGGGCAAACAGACCCTCCAGGTTCTCAAAGGCGTCTCGCTGAGGGTTCAGCCCGGCTCTTTTACAGCCGTCGTGGGGGCCTCCGGCAGCGGCAAAAGCACCCTGCTGCATATCTTGGGCGCCCTGGATAAACCGGACAGCGGCTGTGTAGAATTCGAAGGGAAAGACATCAGTAAACTTTCCGCCGCCCAGCTGAATCGATATCGCAACCAATCCGTAGGGTTTGTATTTCAGTTTTATCACCTCCTTAATGAGCTGAATGTCCTCGAAAACACCCTGCTTCCGGCCATGATTTCCAACGGTCCCGCCGGGTATTTGAAGAAAAAAAAGGAGCTTCAGGAGTCCGCGGCGGCTCTGCTCGAACGGTTTGGGCTGGGCGGACGGCTTCGACACCGCCCGTATGAGCTGTCCGGCGGCGAACGTCAGCGGGCCGCTATTGCACGCGCCCTGATGAACAAACCCGCCCTCCTGCTGGCCGACGAGCCGACCGGAAATCTTGACTCCAAAACAGGTTCTGGTATATTAGATGTCCTGAAAGAGCTCAACCGAGGCGGGCAAACCATCATCATGGTCACGCATGACCTGCGGATTGCACAGATGGCTGGGGAAATTGTTCACCTCGAGGACGGCCGAATCGTCGAGACGTCGAAAAAATCTTAATATAACCTGCAGTTCGGAGCGTCGAATGGGTTTGAAAATCTGGCTCGATGACAAATTAGTCAATCAGGAGGATGCAAAAATTTCCGTTTTTGACCATGGGTTGCTTTATGGAGACGGAGTCTTTGAGGGGATTCGGGTGTACAGCGGAAAAATCTTTGAACACGACGCCCACCTCGAGCGGCTTTACAAATCCGCCAAGGTCATCCGCCTGACTATTCCGATGGACCTGCCGACGCTCAAAAAGGCCGTGGAGGAAACCGTCCGGGCCAACCAGATTACCGACGGCTACATTCGTCTGCTGGTTACCCGCGGGGTGGGTGACCTGGGACTGAATCCTTTTTTGTGCAAACGCGCCTGCGTGATTATCATCGCCGACAAAATCCGCCTTTATCCGGCGGAGCTGTATGAAAAAGGGCTGAAAGTCATCAGCGTCCCGACGGTTCGCAATCATCCGATGAGCATCCCGCCGCAGGTGAAAAGTCTGAACTATCTGAACAACATCTTTGCAAAAATCGAGGCCGTCGATGCCGGTGCTTCCGAGGCGATTCTCTACAGCCACGACGGCTACGTGGCCGAGGCCTCCGGCGACAACATCTTCATTGTTTCGGAGGGAACGCTTTATACCCCGCCCGTGCAGGCCGGTTCGCTGGACGGCATTACGCGGCGCATCGTTATCAAACTGGCCCGGGAAGAGCAGATTCCGGTGGTTGAAAAAAATCTGACGCGGTTTGATTTGTACACGGCGGATGAATTTTTCCTGACCGGAACCGCCGCGGAAGTCATCGGCGTGGTGGAAATGGACGGCCGCATCATCGGCGACGGCAAGCCGGGGCCCATTACACGAAAACTTCGTGAGAAATTTTACGCCTATGCCCACGCCTGAGCCCTTATCTGATTCGGCCTTTCGGTCGATTGAGCAGCTCGTTCAGGCGGAGCTCCAGAGCGTACAGATCCGAATCCGGCAAGCCCTCTCGACTGACAACCCTCTGCTGGCTTCACGTCTGGACACGCTGGCGGAGAAGCCGGGCAAAATGCTTCGCCCCCTGCTGCTTCTGCTCAGCGCCAAGGCGTGCGGGCGGATTTATCCTGAACATATCGACCTAGCCGCCATGATTGAGCTGATTCATACGGCGACCCTGCTTCATGATGATGTGGTGGACCGGGCCGCCCTGCGGCGAGGCCGTCCGTCCGCCAATATTCTCTGGGGCAACACGGCCGCCGTGCTGCTGGGAGATCTTCTGCTCAGCCGCGCGCTGGGGCTCGGCGCCCGGCTGCACCAGCCCGCCCTGACCGAACAAATCGTAAAAACCGCTCAGGATATCTGCGAAGGAGAACTGCTGCAGAACATTCACCGGGGAAACTGGCGGATGAGCAAAGACCTGTACAGACAAATCATCACAGGAAAAACCGCCGCGCTGTTTGCCCTCAGCTGCCGGCTCGGCGCCCAATGGGCCCAGGCGGAGGAGGCCGCCGTTCAGGCGCTTTGTGAGTATGGACTGTATTTTGGGCAGGCCTTTCAAATCCGCGATGACGCCGCCGATTTGTTTTCAACAGAATCCAAAACCGGCAAGACCCTCGGCACGGACCTGAGAGAAGGCAAGCCGACCCTGGCGGTTATCCTCTGGCTGGAAACTTTCTCTGAAGATGAAAAACGGCAGGCCGTCGAACATCTTGAAAATCCCCGCAAACACTCCGCTGTTCTCCGGCAAATCAAAAAATCCTCCGTTCCTTTTCAGATTCATCAGGAGCTTGCCGCCCTGACAGAACAGGCGTGCAGGGCGCTGCAGCCGCTGGCGGACAGTGCCGCAAAAAAGGCGCTGTTTCAACTGGCCGAAGAGACTGCCAAGACGCCCTGAGCGTTCTTAAGCCCGCTTCATACCCTCTCAAAGGCGCTGTTTATCCCAAGAAAAAGACCGTCCTCTTCACAATCCCAAACAATCAAGCGGGCCCCATCCGTTATCAGGGAACAGGCAGAGGTCATTCCTTGCCTTGTCCTCTGGAAACCGGCCGCCGACATCTCACTGAAAGGGAAAAAGAAAAATCGATTCCGCTTTAAAAAGAAAAAAGGGCGGGAACAACTGCCCGGCCTTGGATAGGCGGAAAAGGTTCTTTCTTAGAACGCAAAGCTGTAAGAAATCGTGCCCCAGTATTCGTCGCTCTTGTTGACGCTGTCCTCGAAGGAATTCTGGAAATAAACAGCCGGAACAATCTTGGCTCCGGTCATCGGGCACTTGAACTGGCTCTTGAGACCCCAGACCATATGCGACCAGTCGTGGTCCGAATTCATTGCACCGCCGTTAAAGACTATATCCCACGAAAAGGTCAGCGGCAGGTCGGTCGGCAGATTGTAGTCAAAGCCCATCAGATAAATCGTGCCGGAAGCATCCTTAATATTGCTGCTTGCCTTGCTGCGAGCGGGCCACAGCTGATAGACGGCCAGATGGGGGACAACACCGTTGTCCAACAGCTTGGGCATTTCGGCTTCCACAAAGATTTCCTGCTTGTCCCAAGCCTTGGTATAGGTGTCGATATAATCATAATAGCGCCAGCCGAGTTTGTAATTGGTTTCCCAAGCATCACCAGCAAGGGCTTTGCCCTTGTAGTAAAGCGTGTAGTCGTACTCAGTCAGATTCACACGGCTGTCCGCCAGGTTATTGGTCCATCCGCCCCGCTCCGGATAGGACATCCAGATGGTGGCGCCCAATCCGTTCTCATGGGACAGATCGATGCTGGGCTGGAAGGCGCCGGCATTATCCAGGATATCATAGCCGCGCCAGATGTACCGCGAGGTGTAGCTCAAATCCACAGTTGTCTTCCATTCCTGTGCACCGGCCGTTGCGGCCACCGCGCACAACACCAACACAACCATTGTGTTCTTCATAATTCGGTTCCTTTCCATTGCTCCCTAAATACAATTTCCTTTTCCGTTTTCTTGATAGGGTGGTACGCTCCATTCAGAAATATTATGCTTTATGATATTACGACCTTCAACAAAAAAAAGTCGAAAAAAAAAGAAGTTTTTCGGCGGTTGTTAAAATAGGCAAGACAAAGGTGTTAATTGCCGTTTGCCGCTCGAATTTCGATTTGTTCTTTGGCCTGGCCGACCAGGTAGAAGCTGCCCGTAATGCAGATTAAATCTTCTCGGGTCACCACGCTTTGGGCGATCCGAACGGCCTCACGAAGCGTCATTGCCGTCTGGCACATCTTGCCGCAGATTTCCGTGTAGAGGTCCGCCAGCTCCTGCGGATAAACGGCTTTGGGGCTGCTGCTTCGCGTAAAGATGACCTTGTCGGCTCCGTATTGAAGCTGCGTGAGCATCCCGCGAACATCTTTATCGCTGTTGCACCCGAAGATGATAATCATTGAGTCATACGGAATATGCTGACCAATGGCCTGAATTAAGGCCCGAATGCTGGCGGCATTGTGTGCGGCATCCACCAGAATCCGCGGGTCATTGCAAATCATTTCCATCCGCCCAATCAGCGAAACTTTGCTGAGCCCTTCGACGGCCTTGCTGTCATCCACCTGAAAGCCGCGCTGCTTGAGCTGATCGAGCATGGCCAGCGCCAGACCGCAGTTGATGGCCTGATGTTCACCGGGCAGGGGAACACGCAGATGTTCAAACCGGCTGTACGGAGTCGTCAGACAGATTCGATTGTGCGGCCCGTGTTCGCGGGACGATTCAAACCGATAGGAAAAATCAATATCCTTGCCCGTTACGCACAGCGGCGCCTTGACGGCCTGCGCCTGTTTCTTAAGAACCCGCATGGCCAGCGGGTCCTGAGGAACCGTCACCACAGGAATGCCTTCCTTGATGACGCCGGCTTTTTCCCGGGCAATGCAGTCAATCGTCGGGCCCAGCAGATTCATATGGTCCAGACTGATGCTGGTAATGCCGACCACTTCCGGCGTAATCACGTTGGTGCTGTCCAGCCGGCCGCCCAGTCCGGTTTCAATGACGGCAATGTCTACCTTTTCCTCGGCAAAATACAGAAATGCCATCGCCGTAAAGATTTCGAAAAAGGTGGGGGCATCCTGCTTTTCAGCCATTTTTTCTACAACCGGATAAAGCCGGTTGATTAAATCCAGCATCGCCTTTTTGGATATCATCTCGGAGTTGATGACGATGCGCTCATGCAGACTGGTCACGTGAGGCGACGTGTACAGGCCGACCTTATACCCGTTGGCCTCGAGCATCTTGGCCAGCATCGTTGCCGTAGACCCCTTGCCCTTTGTCCCCGCAATGTGGGCACACTTTATCTTTTTATGGGGATTCCCGAGGGCCTTCAGGAGGTTGTTCATCCGGTCCAGATTGAACGTCGTGACATTATAGCGCAGCCGCCCCTGCCTCTCGTAGTCTGTCCTGTCGAACAGGTATTTCAGGGCCTGTTCGTAGGTCCGAAACGCAACGGTAGTGCGTTTAATTTTCTCGACAGCAACGGAGGAGGTGGTTTTTTTCGCCTTAGACTGCGTCGTCCGTGATAGTCTTTTAGTTGTTGTCATGATGGCAAAGGATGATACCCGAAAAAACCCAATAAGTCAATCGTATTATGCCTTAAACCACACAAAAACACATTTCTTCGAAAAGACGCATCTTCCAATTTATTATACAATAACTTACAAAAGGACTTTCTGAGTCGTTTTCTTTGTGCAGTCATCTTTGTAAACAAAGTATCTTATGATAACATTAAATATTTTAATTATTTCGCGGCAGAATCGACCCCAAAAAATAACGCCGCAAAAACGCTTGAAACGACCTTCCTGACTTAATACAATACGGTACTTTTCAAATCTGTTTCATAAAATCTTTCTATTTTTTGAGGTTTTTATGACAAAAGCGAATGCGACAGGTCTTTCGGCACTGGATATGAAGTGTGTGGAAACCATTCGTTTTTTGGCGATGGATGGTGTTCAGGCCGCCAACTCCGGGCATCCCGGAATGCCGATGGGAATGGCCGCCGCGGCCTATGCACTCTGGATGCGGCACCTCCGGTTTAATCCTGCCGACCCGAAATGGCTCAACCGCGACCGCTTCATCCTCTCGGCCGGGCACGGAAGCATGCTCCTCTATGCCCTGCTTCACCTGTGCGGTTTTGACCTGCCGCTGGACGAATTGAAACAGTTCCGTCAGTGGGGCAGCAAGACCCCCGGCCATCCCGAATATGGACACACCCCCGGCGTAGAGGTCACAACCGGTCCGCTGGGCCAGGGCATCTCCAACGGCGTCGGCATGGCCATTGCCCAAAAGTACCTGGCCGCCCGATATAACAAGGAAGGATTCCCGATTTTTGACTATAAAATCTATGTCATCGCCGGCGACGGATGCCTTCAGGAAGGTGTCAGCGGCGAGGCCTCCAGTCTGGCGGGCCATCTGGGGCTGGATAATCTGATTGTTATTTACGATGACAACGGCATCACCATCGACGGCGAAACACATTTATCTTTTACTGAAGATGTCGCCAAACGGTATGAGGCCTACGGCTGGAACGTTCACACTGTCGGCGGCGACGGACACAACATTGCTGAACTGGACCGTGTCCTTGAAATCGCCAAGAAGCCCAACGGAAGACCCACGCTTATCAAGTTTCGCTCACACATCGGCTTCGGCAGTCCGAATTTCCAGGACACCCATACCGCCCACGGCGCCCCGCTGGGTGTGGAAGAGTGCAAACTGATTAAGAAAAACGCCGGCTGGGACCCGGACAAGACCTTTGTCGTGCCGGAGGAAGTCGCCGCTCACATGGGACAGGCCAAACACAAAGGCGCCCTCCTCCAGAAGGAGTATGAGGCCCTCTTTGCCAAATACGCTCAGGCCTATCCGCAGGAAGCCAAAGAAATCACCGACGCGCTGGCCGGTCGGCTTCCGATTGAGATTGAGCCGCTGCTGCCGAAATTCGAGGCCGGTACGTCTGTCGCCACGCGTCAGGCCTCCGGCAAAACGCTCGACGCCCTGATGCCGCATCTGCCCCTGGTGATTGGCGGTTCCGCAGACCTGACCCCGTCCAACAATACCCATTTCAAGGGTGCATCGGATTTCCAGAAGAACAATCCGACCGGCCGCTACATCCGCTACGGCGTCCGCGAACATGCGATGGCCGCCATTATGAACGGCATGGCCGTCAGCGGCCTGATTCGCCCCTACGGCGGCACCTTCATGGTCTTTTCCGACTATATGCGGGGCGCTTTGCGGGTGGCGTGCCTGTCGAAATATCCGACGATTTTCGTGTTCACACACGACACCATCGGGCTGGGCGAAGACGGCCCGACCCATCAGCCCGTCGAGCACCTGGCCTCCCTGCGGGCGATTCCCAATCTGCTGGTGATTCGTCCGGCCGATGCCAACGAAACCGCCCAGGCCTGGAAATACACCCTTGAACATCGCGACCAGCCCATCGCATTGGCCCTCACCCGCCAGGGGGTTCCGGTGCTGGACCAGAGCAAATATGCCAGCGCTTCCAACCTGGTCAAGGGCGCGTACGTCCTCATTAAAGATGACAATCCGGATGTGCTGCTCCTGGGAGCCGGCTCGGAGGTGCACATCGCCCTTCAGGCCCGCGAGATTCTTGCCGCCGAAGGCATTCGCTCGCAGGTTGTCTCAATGCCCTGCTGGGAGCTCTTTGAACGCCAGCCCGCCGCCTACAAGGAAAGCGTCATTCCCTCAACGATTAAGGCACGCGTCGGCGTCGAGGCCGGTGTGCGGATGGGCTGGGACCGCTGGATCGGGCCGTGGGGCGAGTTTGTGGGGATGAGCACGTTCGGGGTGTCGGCGCCGTACAAGGTCTGCTACAAAAACTTCGGCATCACGCCGGAAGCCGTCGCCGCCGCCGCCAAAAAGTCCCTGGCCGCGGCAAAATAGCGTTGACGAAATCAGACCCAAAAAAAGAAGAACGGTGCAGCGATAAAACAGCAAGCGATTGCAGAAGCTCAAGCGGTTCGGATAAGAGTTAAGAAAGAGCAAGTTCCTTAAACTTGCTCTTTAAGAACTCCTGGAGATAGGATTCCTGATTCTCAATCTGCTTGGCCTGGTTCCGAAGCAAATCTCTGCATTTTCTTATAATCAACTGAAAATTGAACGATTTCATATGATGAGCTTTAGGGCCTATGACTTTTATGCCCCTGGGCAGTTTGCTGAACCAGCCAATTTCTAACATTACAACTCCGTCAATATCCTCCGTGAAACAAGGTTCGTCCGAACCGAAATCAATATAAAGAATATCGGCCTCTTTATCATAATGATGCGTAATGTTCATTTTTTCTTCCATTCTTGTTCCCACCCCTTCAACACAGGATTCGTGTAAACGGTTCTGATCCTGCGATTGTTGATATTGACTAACACATACAAGTAAACTCGTGCCGTTACTGTGTTCAAAATATAAAAGTCATCAAAAAATTTCACGAATGCTTTTACAGAATTCTCTTTCGGACTTTTTAATATAAAGTCCGGATGCTGTAATGTTTCTGCGATTTTATCGAAGTGTGCTTCAAGGTATTTCCTGCTATTATCTTGTACAATGTGCCGCCATGTTTGTTCAGTTAACTCAAATGGCTTTCCGTCATGACCCTTTATGACAACAGCTCCTCCTTTAAATATCGGCACGTGAATGAACCTCCTGCATCCGAATCTCGAAAAAGAACTCCTTTTCTAAAAGGTTATTATAAGAAATATTCAGGGAATAATCAATCTTCTATTCTGACAAACAAAACCTCTTATCATTCCCGCGATTCTCGTTATCCCTGCAACCTTTGGTTATTCCCGCACAAATCTTTGTTATTCCCCGCAGACCTCTATAAGTCACTGTCATTCCCGCGCAGGCGGGAATCTATTTTTTAATAGAATTTGGCTTTATATCGACAACCTATGGCGACATTGTCGATATTGTTTTTTCAGTACATTTTGTTTGATAACAAAACTTATTCTTTATCCAAAATAGATATTATCGCGAGAGATTTTTTTATAATCGTTATAGGCAGTTCAGCCAGTCCGCCGCCAGGTCTTCCAAGTCGGCTAAATCGACCTGCCCGCTTTGATTGCGGTCGGCGCCCATGCACCAATCCGGCCCGGCACAATCGGTCGAAAGCCAATGCTCCGCCAGGGCCGCCAGACCGTCCATTCCGTTGCCCGGCAGGACAAATGTCTGCAGCGGCGTCAGGACATTCAGCACGGCTCCCTGGCAGCTGCTGTTGACAATCGTTCCCAGATTCGTGAGGGTACTTACCGTAATTTCGTGCCCGTTCAAATCCAGCACCGCCCCCGACTCAATCGTCAGGTCCGTCGAAATCGGCAAGGCCAGGTCGGCTCCTATCTTCAGGGTGCCCGCCAGAATGCGTGTGGCTCCGGTGTAGGTGCAGGGGCCTGTCAACGTCAGCGTTCCGACGCCTCCTTTGGCCACGTGTCCATCGCCGCTGACGGACCCGCTGACCATCAAATCCCCCGCCTGAGCAGCCAGCAAATACCGCCTGCCGCCCGCCAGCTGAAGCGGCATCCCGATTGTCTGCGCAGAGGGCGACTCATTGACAATATCCCCCAGCAGCACAATTCGATTTCCCGAAAGGGTAAAGCCGCCCGCCGTATTCAAAAACCGAATCCCATTGACCGGCCTGTCGGCTGCAAGATTATTGTTCGAAGCCGTCTGAAGCGTCCCGCCGAAGAGCAGATTGTCCGCCCCGTACGAAGGGACATCCCAGTTGGCGGCGTCCGACCAGCTGCCGGAGGTGCCGCCGCCCGTCCAGACACGGGCATTCGGCGAGGACGCCTGCTGCGTAAACCGCCACTGCTGAGCGAGTGTGTGAAGCCAGCGCCATTGACGCGTCAGCGAGCCGCTGGTCGAGCCGGCTACGGAGACGGCCTTGGCCGTAATCTTATTGAGGATGCGGAAAGAACCGTCCGTGAGCGGTTCAATCGCCCATTTCTGGGCATCATTGTTCAAATCCGTCCACTGACGAATCTGTTCTCCGTCGGAAAAGGCTCCGTTCCGCAAATCCACCGGAAGACCGCTGGCGACATTGACAATTTTCGTATAACCGTCAAAGGTCGGAATAAACCGCCATTTCTGAAGGTTGGAGCCGGTCCAGCTGCCCAAGGCCAGCCGCGTGCCGGTACTGGTATTGGCCACGCCGACCGGCAGCCCGCCAAACTGCATCTCCATCGAATACATCCCCGCCGGCGTCAGCCAGAAACACTGATGCCCCGGCTGAGACGGCTCCCAGCTGCCGACATCGATTGAAGCCCCGACTGCATTTTGTGCACCGGCGACCTCCAGCGCCATCGATGTGGCGACATTCAGCATTCGAAACCCGCGATTGTTTGTCTGAACGACATACCACCGATGAGCATTATTGGTGCTGCTGTACGGCACCAGTTTTACCGGCTTGCCCGGGCCGTAGATGTTGCTCGGGTTTCCGTCCGGACTGACGACAGCCAGTGCCTTGCCGTTGGCCAGACAGGTAATCCGGTACTGATTTCGTCCCACCCGCGTAAACGTCCAGATTTGGTCTGTGCCGCCCCTCCAGGTGTTCATCTGCACCGTGTCGGTGTAGGCGTCCGCCGCCTCCAGATACAGCCCCCCTTCCGGCGCACCCGGATTCCGATTCATTCCGCAGACAATCGCATAGTTTCCGTCCGGCAGGTCCCAGCCCGCCCTCGGCCAGCCGTCATCCCCCCAAATCAGCGTGCGAAGCCCGAGTTTGGCCACCCCGTTGTCGGCGGCATCATAGAAGTGAAACGAAAACATCTCCAGACCGTCCTGAGCGGTGAAAATCCCGATGTGGCCCGGTCCGATTTCGCGTCCGACGGAACCCAGCTCCGGCTTCGGGGTGCCGTCTGCATTGTAATTGGCCGTGTAATCCCGCCCCAAAAACAGCGAGCCGGTATCCTGCGTCAGAACGTTGATTCCATCCCGGTCGAAATACGGCCCTGTGATATTCGTCGCCCGGGCATACCGAATAAAATAGGTACTGTTCACGCCCGCACAGCAGCGTTCCTGATTGAAAAACAAATAATAATAGCCGTCCTTATAATAAAGATAAGCCGCTTCAATCCACGCTCTGGCCAGCTGTGTTGAAGTGGTTCCGCTTTTGACCTTGCCGGTAGCCGGGTCAATCTGATAGAGCCAGATGCCGCCGTAGGTCCAGCCGTTGCCGCTCGGGTGACCGAATGAACCGGCCGCCAGCCACAGATTGCCGACTGTGTCAAACAAAAGCGTCGGGTCAATGCTTCGCCGGTAATCCGTGCATAAATCCGTCCACAAAACAGACCCCTGGTCCACCCAGTCACGGTTCAGGATGTTGGACCCGACGGCCAGTCCGCAGACGGACTTCTCCGTGCAGTTGTAGTCATAACACATATTGCGGGAATAATAGAGATAATACAAATTGCCGACTTTGATGACTTCCGGCGCCCACAGATTCCAGGGTCCGCTGCCCTCACAGGTGGAAAGATAGGAAGCCATATAAGGCGGAACGCCGCTGGAATAAGTGAACGGGCGATTTCCTGAATACCAAGTCACCAAATCCGTTGAATAACGACTTAACAGATTATTCCCGGTCGAGAAATACCAGTATCTCCCGTTTTCGTAGATGATTGTGGATGGGTCATGGCAGGTGATTGTGCCGGTAATCTCCAGACCATAAGACATAGGAAACAAAGAAACCACGAACAGCCAAGAAAAAAAATAATGGGTTACTGCTCGGGTGTCTGTTTTGCCTGCCTGCCGTGTCATTTTGCCTGACCCCCCTAAAAAGGTTTTCCAGTAAGCATATACCAAACCATGAAGAAATTTAGACAATTTTTTCAGGAAAATTACAAGACACAGTCTGTCTGGAAATAGGACATATAGTTTTTTCTTGTCTTTTTGTCTTCTTTATCTTATAATTGGATTTGGATTTGATATCGGGTTCGGGGGTATTTTTGGCACCCTTACAGACAGGCTGATAGGCCGGCAAAACCGCCAAAAAAATCCTTTTTGCACCGCAGGGAGTTGAGGATGAAAAAGACCGGCAAGTGGACGGCATCCATTCTTCTTTTTTCTCTCTTTTCAGCATGGGCCTTTTCCGTTCCCCTGGCTTTTCCGGGAGCGGAGGGTGCCGGGCGTTTTGCCGCAGGCGGACGCGGCGGAACGGTTTATGAGGTCACGAATCTAAACAACAGCGGACCGGGCTCGATTGTCGATGCCGTCAGTCAGCCCAACCGCACAATCGTCTTTCGGGTCTCCGGAACGATTGAACTGGGAAATGTTATCCTGCGGCCCAAATCCAACACCACTATCGCCGGTCAGACCGCTCCGGGGGACGGCATCTGCATCAAAGGACGCATCTACCTGAGCGGCGCCGACAACGTCATTATTCGCTACATTCGGGTCCGTGTGGATGCGGGCGGTGCCAATTCCAGCGGGGATGCCATCGACATCGCCAGCGGCAGCAACATCATCATCGACCACGTCAGCGCCTCCTACGCACGGGACGAAACCATTTCCTGCCAGGACGGCTCCAACAACGTCACCGTCCAGTGGTGCATCCTCAGTGAAGCCCTGACCTTCGAAAATCACAGCTACGGCTCCCTGATTCGCGGCCAGTACGGAGAACGGAAATCCTATCACCACAATCTCTATGCCCATAACAAAGGGCGGAATCCTCGTCCGGGCAACTATCTCAGTTCAACACTCGACCCGGACGGCCTGTATTTTGACTTCCGCAACAACGTTATTTACAACTGGTCCGGCACGAATCCGGGCAACAACTTTGATACCAACAACATCAGTCGATACAATTTCATCAACAATGTTTATATCCGCGGGCCGGGCTCTACCGGCACAAAAATCTTCGGGGAATACTCTCTCGTCAGCTACGGCTTTTTCTCCGGCAACGCCCACGGGGCTTCGTATGCGTCAATTTCAGTCCCGTCCGACCCGTGGAGTCTGGTGACGTTCAGCGGATTCACCCAGGCACAAATTAACGCGTACAAAGCCCGTACCGGAGGGGTTCCGATTCCGATGGAGCCGGTGACTACCACCTCCGCTTATCAGGCCCTGCAGGATGTGTTGGCCTCCGCCGGAGCCAGTCTGGTGCGCGACGCTGTGGACCAAAGAATCGTCAGCGATGTCATCAACGGCACGGGGGATTTTGTGTACAATACCCCCCTTCCGACCGACCCGCCGGAGGTGCTGAACCACTTCTGGCCGCCCCTGGCTTCCGCACCGGCCCCGACAGACAGCGATCACGACGGAATGCCGGACTACTGGGAAACGGCCAACGGGCTCAATCCCTCCAACCCCGCCGACCGAAATTCCTACACACTTGACCCGGATTACACAAATCTGGAAGTCTATCTGAACTGGCTGGTGCAGGGAGATACCCAGCCCCCCGCCGCTCCGACGGGGCTGACAGCCGCCGCCGACAATCAGCTCGTCCAGCTCACCTGGAATCCCAACACGGAACCGGACCTGGCCGGCTACAATGTCTATCGCTCTACAGTGTCCGGCAGCGGATACGTCAAGCTCAACGGCATCCTCCTGACCAGTCCGGCCTATACGGATACCAGCGTGAGCAACGGCACCACCTATTATTATGTGGTTACCGCGGTGGATACCGCCACCAATGAATCCGCTGCTTCGGTTCAGGTGTCTGCCGTGCCGATGGACCTGACGCCTCCGGCGCCGCCGGCCGGTCTGTGGGCGCGGATTGAAAACGGCACCGTCCTGCTGGACTGGCTGGACAATACCGAACCGGATTGGGCCGCCTACAACGTCTATCGCGCAGAGGGATTCAGCGGCGAGTATGGTTTGCTCACCGCTTCCGGGATTACAACATCGTTCTTTGCAGATTCGGATGTCTCGGCCGGCCAAACCTATTTTTACGCCGTGACAGCCAAAGACATTTCCGGCAATGAATCTGATGCGCTGTATGAAATTCCGGTCACCATCAGCACAACGGCGATGGGACGAATCCTGCGGGAAACCTGGACCGGCATTTTCGGCGGTACAGTCAATCATTTGACCTCTCATCCGCTGTACCCGAACGCTCCGTCCGGACGCGACTGGCCGGCCAACTTCGAAGGCCCGACCGACTGGGCGGATTCCTACGGGACCCGCGTCCGCGGCTATCTGCACCCGCCCGCCTCAGGGTGGTACACCTTCTATATTGCTGCCGACAATGAGGCCCAGCTTTGGCTCAGCACGGACGGCTCGCCGGCCAATGCCGCCCTGATTGCCTCCGTGTCCGGCGGAACCGCCCCGCGGCAGTGGGACCAATCCCCCTCGCAGCGGTCGGCTCCGATTTTCCTGACCGCCGGACGCAAATACTACATCGAGGTTCTCCACAAAGAAGACAGCGGCCCGGACCATCTGGCCGTTGCGTGGGAAGGCCCCGGGCTGAGCCGGCAGGTCATCGCCGGACAATATCTGTCGCCGTGGTTTATCGGACTGTACGGAGACACAAACGCCGATGAGTGGGTCGATATCGAAGACCTGCCCGCCTTTGCCTCCGTCTGGCTGGAAACCGACTGCGCCGAAAGCTCCGCCTGGGACCTCAACGGCGACTGTGTCGTGGACCTGCAGGAATTCAGCATTTTGGCAGGGAACTGGATGCTCGATATTTATCCGCTTTTGCCGCCGACGAATCTGACCGCCGAGGCCGACGATGGCGCTGTGCTGCTCGATTGGGATGACAGCCCCGAATCCTCCGTTATCGGATACAATGTGTACCGCTCCACAACTTCCGGCGGCGGCTATATGAAACTGAACGCTTCCCCGGTTTTGTCCTCCGATTATTTTGACGGCACCGTTCAAAACGGCACTCCGTATTACTATGTCGTCACAGCCGTCAACCGCAGCGGCATGGAATCCTCCTTTTCAAACGAGGTGTCGGCCCTGCCCAATCCCCCCAGCTCCGACCTTGTTATTCAGGAAAATGAAGCCGGTTTCTGCGGCGTCGAAGGGGTGATTGAAAACGAACATACCGGCTACACCGGCAGCGGCTATGCCAACACCGACAACGCCGTCGGCAAGGGCATTAACTACCGCATTCAGATTCTAACGGGCGGCACCTATGCGTTTGTCTGGCGATTTGCCAACGGCGCCACAGCCGCCCGCCCGGCCAATCTGCTCATCAACGGTACCCCCGCCGCATCCGGCATTGCCTTTCCGGTCACCGGGGCCTGGACATCCTGGAGCACAACCGCAGCGGTTCAGGTCTCTTTGCCGGCGGGGACATACACGGTGCGTCTGGAAGCAACGACCTCCGGCGGCCTGGCAAACATCGACTCAATGACCGTTACCGGCCCCAATCTCCAGCCGGCATCCTGTCTATAAAGAAAACCCGGCAGCATTCTTTGCCGAAGCCCTTGTTTTTTTTCAGAACCGCCGATAGAGTAAACGGCATCATCCACAGAAACGAAAGGGCCTGACTATGGCAAAGAAAATCAAACGAATCGCCGTCCTGACCGGCGGCGGCGACTGTCCCGGTCTGAACGCCGTCATCCGTGCCGTCACCAAAACCGCCATCAACAAGTACGGCCTGGAGGTGTACGGCGTCGAAGATGCCTATCTGGGGCTGATTGAAAACCGCATCCGCCCGCTCAGTTTTGACGATGTGAGCAACATCCTCACGCTGGGCGGCACGATTCTGGGCTCCTCCAACAAAACCAATCCCTTCGCCTATCCGATGCCCATCGGCAAGACCGTCCGCAACCGCGATGTGTCCGATTTGTGCATCGCCAACCTCGAAAAGCACGGCATCGAGGCGATGATTTGCATCGGCGGAGACGGCACGATGGCCTCCGCCGCCGCTTTTGCCAAAAAGGGCCTGACGGTCATGGGCGTGCCGAAAACCATTGACAACGATGTGTACGGCACAGACCTGACGTTCGGCTTCAACACCGCCGTAACGACCGCCGCCGAGGCCATCGACAAGATTCACACGACCGCCAGTTCGCACCATCGCGTGATGATTGTCGAAGTGATGGGCCGCTATGCGGGCTGGATTGCCCTGCACGCCGGCGCCGCAGGCGGGGCCGATGTCATCCTGATTCCCGAAATCCCCTATGACCTCAACCGCATCGCCGAAGTCGTCCTGGCCCGCTCGCGCAAAGGCCGCCGTTTCAGCATCATCTCCATCGCTGAAGGCGCCAAACCCAAGGGCGGCAAAATGGTCGTCTTCAAAAAGGAATCCGACAGCCCCGACCCGATTCGGCTGGGCGGCGTTTCCTATGTGCTCGCTGAGCAGCTGTCCAGAATGACGGGCCTGTCCTGCCGCGGCGTTAACCTCGGCCATCTCCAGCGCGGCGGCACCCCAACCCCCTTTGACCGCAACATGGGCACCCAGTTCGGCTATTACGCCCTCGAGTTGCTGATGAAAGGGGTCCAAAACCATCTGGTCATCTGGAAAAACGGTTCGCTCGGCTCGATTCCGCTCAGCCGTGTGGCCGGCAAAATCAAAACCGTTCCGCTCAAAGACCCGCTGATTGCCGCCGCCAAAGCCGTCGGAACCAGTTTTGGAATCTAAAAGATGTCCAACAAAACCCTTCATCATTCCCGCTTTGTCCGCCCTTCCGGGACACAGCCGTCATCCCTGCGCAGGCCTTTGTCATTCCCGCACAACTTTGTCACATTCCCGCGGTTTCTTTGTCATTCCCGCAAAGGCGGGAATCCATATTTTTTGCGGACTTTCATTAGAGATTCAAAACCATGATGGCTGCATCGAAAAAGAAACGGCGAATCCTGATTACGGCCGGCGGCACGCGGGAATACATTGACCCGGTCCGCTTTCTGTCCAACGCCGGCAGCGGACAGATGGGCTATGCTCTGGCCCGTGCGGCCCTGCGGGCGGGTCACCGTGTAACCCTGATTTCAGCCCCGACGACTCTAAAGCCCCCGGCCCAAGCCGAACTCCTCCGCGTCGTCTCCTGTCAGGACATGTTCCGGGCCGTGAAAGAGAAGTTTCCCCAAAGTGATTGTCTGATTATGACCGCGGCTGTGTCGGACTACACACCGGTCAAAAAAGAAAAAACGAAGATGAAAAAAAGCAGGGGAATCCTGACGCTTCGGCTCAAACCGACGCCCGACATCCTGGCTTGGGCGGGCCGGCACAAAAAGAAAGGACAGATTCTGGTCGGGTTCGCCCTCGAAGACAAAAATCTCAAACAAAACGCCGAGCAGAAGCTTCGCCGCAAAAATCTTGACCTGATTGTCGCCAACAAGCCGGACGCCATTGCCGCCAGGCAGTCCGCCGTCTTTCTCAAATCCCCGTCCGGCCCCTGGCTGGCCCTGCCCTATCAAAGCAAGCAGCGTACCGCCGGCTGCATCCTTCGGATGATTGAAAAACTCTTTGCGGAAAACTAATCCGTGATGCCGAGGTCTTCTTTTGTCAGGATGCTCTCGAAGCGGTAGCCTGCCTTTTCAATATTTTCGCGAGCCCCCTGTTTGCGGTCGATTACGCAGACAATCCGGTCCACCCGCGCTCCGGCCTCGGTGATGATTTTAGCCGCCTCGAGCACCTGCCCGCCGGTCGTGGCGATATCCTCCACCAGCAGCACAACATCGCCCGGTTCGAGCCGGCCCTCAATCATCTTGCCTGTGCCGTACCCTTTTTTGCTGTTGCGGATGATAACCCAGGGCTTGTCGGACTCCATCGCCGCCGCCGCCGCCAGCGCCACTCCGCCCAGCTCTGCCCCGGCAATCCGCGTCACCTCCGGCGACAGGTGCCTGCAGAACTCTTTTCCCAGGGCCCGCAGGATATCCGGCTGGGTCTCGAACAGATATTTGTCCAGATAATACTTGCTCCGCTTGCCGCTGCGCAGAACAAAATCTCCCTCCAGATACGATGCATCCTTAATCCGCCTGGCCAGCTGATGTTTGTCCATTGGAAAATCCAGTTCTCAGTTATCAGTCATCAGTTATCAGTCATCAGTTATCAGTTATAGGAACTGTCAATGTTCGAACGATTCCGAAAATCGAGTCTTTTTCAATATCGCATAAAGCATTTTACCAATTTCGTCGGCTCTCGGATACAGGGTCGTATAAAATTTTTTCTCCAAAATTCCGCAATCCATTAATACATCCAGCCAATATTTTGTCTCGAGCGTCTCTTTATAAGCGATAGAGATTTTGTTGGAAAAATCCGCCGATGAAACGGCTCCATTGGCTTCCGCAATATTGGCTCCGATTGAAGTACCCGACCGAAGCAGCTGCCGGAAAAGCAGATACTCTTTTGTCCGTTCACGCACCGCTCTGGTCGTTAAAACAACCTGAATAGCAAACTCATAGGCCTTTCGATAAACCTGACTCCTTCCGCAATTTTCCACCATTCGCCCTTTCCATTCTCTGCTAACTGTTCACTGTTCACTGATAACTGATGACTGATAACTGATGACTGATAACTGCTCTCACACCTTCAGCTCCGCCGTATGCTTCATCTGTCGGCGATACCGTCGGCGGATGGGGCTGACCACCTCCCGAAGAAATTCATCGACCTGCTCCGGAGCCCGACCGATGTACTCCTTCGGGTTGAGCACTTTGCGGAAATCCACTTTGGCAAAGGCCGGGTCACTCCGGAGCCGCTCCAGCAGGTCATTTTTCTTTCCGTGCTGCTTGACCTGTGCGGCCGCCGCATGCGAATGCACCCGAATCCGCTCGTGCAGCTCCTGCCGGCTGCCGCCGGCCTTCACAGCCGCCATCAGGATATTTTCCGTCGCCATAAACGGCAGTTCCGCCTCCACGTGCGCCGCAATCACCTTCGGATAAACCACCAGACCGGACGCCACGTTAATCAAAATCTCCAGAATCCCGTCTACCGCCAGAAAACTTTCCGCCAGCACAATCCGGCGGTTGGAAGAGTCATCCAGCGTCCGCTCCAGCCACTGGACCGAGGCAGTCATCGCCGGACTGGCGGCCAGCGACAGCACAAACCGCGCCAGCCCCGTCGCCCGCTCGCACCGCATCGGATTGCGCTTGTACGCCATCGCCGAAGAGCCCACCTGCGAGCTCTCAAACGGCTCCTCAATCTCTTTCAGATTGGCCAGCAGACGGATATCATTGCACATCTTGTGCGCCGACTGCGCAATCGAAGCCAGCACATCCACAATCAGCTTGTCGAGCTTGCGCGGATAGGTCTGACCGGTCACGGCACAGACTTTCGAAAACCCGAAGGCCCCGGCGACCATCGCCTCCAGGCGGCGCACCTTGCTGTGGCGGCCGCCGAACAGGGCCAGAAACGACGCCTGCGTACCGGTCGTGCCCTTAATCCCGCGAAACGGCAGCTCCTGAATCCGCCGCTCCAGTTCCTCCAAATCCATCGCAAAATCATACGCCCACAGCGTCGCCCGCTTGCCGACCGTCGTCAGCTGCGCGGGCTGAAAATGCGTAAACCCGAGCGTCGGAAGCGCCCGATACTGCCGGGCGAAACGGCCCAGCCGGTCAATCAGACAGGCCAGCTTGCCCGCCAGAATCTCCATCCCGCGGCGCATCAGAATCAGGTCGGTGTTGTCCGTAATGTCGCAGCTGGTTGCCCCCAAATGAAGAATCGGGGCGGCCTTGGGCGCCGCATCGGCAAAGGTGTGGATATGCGCCATCACATCGTGCCGCAGCTTCTGCTCATATGCCGCCGCCTTCTTATAGTCGATGTCCTCCAGATGCTGCTGCATCTGGCGAATCTGGGCGTCCGTAATCTTCAGCCCCAGTTTCTTCTGGGCCCGGGCCAGCTCCAGCCAAAGCCGCCGCCATGTGCGAAACTTGCTGTCCGGACCGAACAATTCCGCCATCTCCCGCGAGGCATTCCGCTCCACCAGCGGGCTGGTATAAACCGACATCTCTTTTGCCATAATTCTGTTTCCTGTCAATTCTGAAAGTCTGTCCGATTGTATCGGTTCCTCCGCCCTTACGCACACAGGATTTTTTCAATTTCCTCCAGCAGCGGCTCCGGCAGCTCTGCATCAGCCGCAGGCACCCAGTCGCGAATCTGCCCTCTCCGGCGGGCCCCGACAATCGCGGAGGTAACCTCCGGCCGCCGCAGCACCCACGCTATCGCCAATTGTCCGACCGTCAGCCCCGCCTGAGCGGCAGCTCTCTTGAGCCGCTCGATTTTGTCCAGATTGCGGTCAAACAGCGGTGAACGAAAATTCGGGTCTGAAACAATCCGATGGTCATCCGGCGGCAGCGTCCGCAGATACTCGGCTGTAAACTTGCCCGTCAAAAGCCCCTTCTGGAGAGGGCTGTACGCCATGACTCCGATTTGCTTCTTCCCGCAGTACGGCAGAATCTCCTTCTCAATATCCCGCCGCAGCATACTGTACGGCGGCTGCAGGGACGCCGGCGGGGCAATCCTCGCCAGCCGCTCCAGCAGTGGCACGTCGCAGTTGCACACCCCGATATACCGCACCTTGCCCTGCTCGACCAGCCGCACCATCGCCTCCCAGCCCTCCTCCAGCTGCTCGGCCGGCTGCGGCCAGTGCATCTGATACAAATCTATCACCTCCACCCCCAGCCGCTTCAGACTGGCCTCGCACTCGGCGGCAATGCTGTCGGCATCCAGACAGCTGATTTTCTCCCGGCGCTCATTCCACAGCAGGCCGCATTTGGTTGCCACAAACGGACGAGGCCGAATCGACCGCAGCGCCCGCCCCACCACTTCCTCCGAATGCCCGCAGCCGTAAATCGGGGCCGTATCGATCCAGTTGATGCCGCACTCTATCGCCTCTTCAATCGCCTCCAGCGAATCCCGGTCATCCTGCGGCCCCCAGCCGTACTCCCACGGCCCGCCGATCGCCCAGGTTCCCAGCCCGATGACCGTCAGCTCCAAATCCGTCTGTCCAAGCCGTCGAGTCTTCATCCGTTTTGCCCTCAATAAGACACAGAATAGCCCGCATACAGCAGATTGACCGCCAGAACAAAGATCGGTCCAAAAATTTTCCCCAGCAGCGTCCACACCAGAAAAAAGCCCATCAGGCGAACCGGCATTACACTCATCAGCATCTGATAATACGTCCGCGCCGGCTCCGGCAGCACCAGCACCATCCAGGCCTGCCCGTCCAGCGGCGCCACCGGCATCATATTGAACAAAAACAGCACCAGGTTCAAGCTGAACAAGATGCTCAGCAGCACGGCTGTCCCCTGCAGCAGCCCGTCCTGGCGGGCCTGAGCGACACTCATAAACCCGATGCGGTCCGCAGGCCAAAACCACTCCAGCGCCAGCCCCAGACGAATCAGTCCCGCCGCCGCCAGCACCAGCAGCAGATTGGCTGCCGGCCCGCTCAGCGCCATCCAGGCCGCCCGCTTCGGATACATCCGGGCCCATTCTGCATCATACGGCGCACTGGCCCAGCCGAGCATCCATCCCCAGGCCGCATACGACAGCCACGGAAAAACAATCATCCCCAGCGGCTCGCGCCTCAAATGCGGCAGCGGATTCAAAGACACCAGCCCCTCTTCCCAGGCCGTCCGGTCCCCCATCCGCCGGGCCGCCAGCGCATGCGCCGCCTCATGAAAAATCAGCGAAAACAAAAACACCCCATACCAGAGGATGCCCAACACCAGCGTATCATTCGTCATAACCGGCACTTCCCGAAAAGGGTTTACTCCAGATAAATCATCTTTTTGGTCATCCCGCCGTCGAGGACAAAGTTTTGTCCGGTGATAAACTCCGCCCGTCGGCTGCACAGATACAGCACCATCTGGGCGACATCCTCCGGTCTGCCGACCCGTCCGGCCGGATGCTGCGTATGGTCCTCGGGCCGAATCACCCACGGAGCCGGGGCGCCGTGCAGATAGGCCGTTGTATCAATCCAGCCGGGACTGATGCAGTTGACCCGCACCGCCGGTCCCAGACTGATTGCAAGGGCATGCGTCAGCGCCACAAGCCCCCCCTTGGCCGCCGAATACGCCTCCGTATTCGGTTCGCTCATCAGTGCCCGCGTCGAGGCGATATTCACAATTGCCCCTCGGGTTTCCTTCAGGGCCGCCGCACAGTGCTTTGCACACAAAAACGCCCCTGACAAATCCGTATCAATCACCCGCCTCCAGCCCTCGTAAGATAACTCCTGTACCGGCATATTTCGGGCGACGGCCGCATTGTTCACCAGGCAGTCTATCCGGCCGAACCGCTCGAGCGTCCGCTGCACCATCCGCCGCACCGAAGCTTCCTCCGCCACATCGGTCTGGACAAACAGCACATCGGGGGCTTTCAGAAAAGCCAGGGCCTTCGGCTCCAGCTGGGCGTCGACCTCTGCCAGCACCACAGAGGCCCCCGCCTCCAGAAAGGTTTTGGCAATGCAAAGGCCGATTCCCCGCCCCCCGCCGGTAATCACCGCCGTTTTGCCTTGGAATTCTGAATGGTCCATACCTGTTATATACCGGCCCGCCGCCTCCAACTCCAGAAGATTCTGGACGCCGCAGGCCTCATCCGGTACAATCCGCCCCGATTGTCCGTTTTCAAAAAACCAAACAAAATGCCGGCTCTGCGCCGAATAGACAGAAAGGTCCGCTATGAATAAAGCGTCCGAACAGTTCCTGCAGGAATTGCTGGAAGCCCCCAGCCCGTCGGGCTACGAACAGCCCGCCGCACGCATCTGGCGGGAGTACGTCAAACCCTATGCCCACCAGTTGATTACCGATGTCCACGGAAACAGCATCGCCGTCCTGAATCCTGATGCCGAGTTTAAGTTTATGATTGCCGGCCACGTGGATGAAATCGGCCTGCTGATTACCCACATCGACGACAAAGGATACCTTTATACCGCGCAAATCGGCGGGATGGACCCCGCCCTGCTCATCGGTCAGCGGGTGCAAATCTGCACCGCCGACGGCCCCGTGCTCGGCGTCATCGGCCGCAAAGCCATCCATCAGATGACGCCCGAAGAACGGAAAAAAGCCGTCGAAATGGAAAACATCTGGGTGGACATCGGCGCCAACAGCAAAAAAGACGCCCTCAAGCGCGTAGCCGTCGGCGACCCGATGGTCATCGACGTCCCCTATCGCCGGCTCAACGGCGATAAAATCGTCTCCCGGGCCACCGATGACAAGGCCGGAGCCTTCGTCGTCGCCGAGGTCATTCGGGCCCTCTCCCGCCGCAAACTGAAAATCTCCGTCATCGGCGTCGCCACGGTCCAGGAGGAAATCGGCCTTCGCGGGGCCATTACCTCCTCCTACAAAATCCATCCGCACGCCGGCATCGCCGTGGATGTCGGCTTTGCCAGCGACCATCCCGACACCGACCCTAAAAAAACGGGCCAGGTCTCGCTCGGCAAAGGCCCCATCCTCCATCGAGGCCCGAATATCAACCCCATTCTCGAGAAAGACCTTTTCAAGGCCGCCAAAGCCCACAAAATCCCAACCCAAGTTACGGCAGAGCCCCGCGGTACCGGGACCGATGCCAATGCGATTCAGCTTTGCCGCGGCGGCGCGGCCGCAGGGCTTATCAGCATTCCAAACCGCTATATGCACACGCCGGTTGAGGTGATTTCCCTGAAGGATTTGGAGGCGTGCATCAAGCTGCTGACGGAATTTCTGGCCGCTCACCCCGCCGAGCGGGACTATCGGCCCTGACCCCCTGCAGAGATGTTAGACGGAATGGGACTGCTTCGACGTCGGCTCTAAAGTTTCCGACTCTTCATTGAGACGACGATACTCTTCGACTGTCTCCAAAAGCCGCTGCAGGACGGCCCGTCCCTCTACACTGGTTTCCAGCCCTAAAAACTCAATCCCCATCCAAAGGGAGCCGGTTTCTTTGTCCTCCCGAAGATGCCGCAGCTGGCCTTCAACCAAAATCGGCTTCTGGTAGTACAGCGGGGTAAACTGAATTCCGAAAACCTGACCTATCGAAAAGCAATCCCTTTTTTCCAGTCCCGCCGTCATCCGAAGCCCCCCTGCTGAAAGGTCCGACAGCTGTCCCTGCCAGTAGCAATCTGCCGGTATTGCACAGGATTTCTCCAGAAACCCCCGGTGCCAAAAAAGAACTTTTATCTTCAAATCTTTTGGAACGGGCTGCCGTTGATAGGCCCTTCTCGGTATCTTTTCTATACGATGCGGGCGTTCGAGAAGAACTTTCCCATTTTTCCCTTCCAGAACTGCCGAATCGAGCCCCACAATCGTGCTTTCACAAATATATTTTGAATAATCCATACGAAAACAGAGACCGACTGGTTGGTTTATTCGCATATTTTGCGACACCGACTGCCCGCCGGATATCACCTCAACCACAATCGTCTGGTCACTGCATTTCAGAATGTTCGCCCGGACCGTATGCCATCGGCTGGAAGCCAAAAAAGTCAGCACCCCCGTTCTTTGATGAAAAGACGCCAGGGACAGCAGGTTAACCAGAGCATCTCCCTCCAGATATTCCACCTCATTGACGATCGTTTCAACGGTCATATTTTTATTACCCATTCAGCAGATTGTTTGCGTATCGCGGGCCTATTTTCACCCCTTCTCATCGGTCAAAAAAAACGGTTTCTGAAAAGCAATCCGCCTAATCTCCTAAAAAATCATCCTTTTGGAGGACAGACCATCCTGTGCGTCCGATAATCTGCAGGACCTTTAAAAAAGAATTATCCGGCTTTCGCTTTGAATCTTCGATTGAAAACCGCATGCCCCGCCGATAAGATGCCTCTTTATGAAACCCAATAATCCGGATAAAACCTCTTTGGCATCCGCCTTTCTGCTGCTGTTGTTTGCTGCGGGACTGGGGCTGGCAATTTTGCTGGTAAAAGCCCGCTCGGCTTTTCAGTTTTCCGTTCCTATCCTCCTGCCTGGTGAAGGCCTTTCGGTCGTCCTTCCGACAGGTCCCGGCTGGAAGGCCCTTTCCGAATGGGCCTACGAACAGGATAACAGTTTCGCCCTCGTGGCAACCTATTCGATGCAGGGAAGCCCCCCGGCAGAAGTCCGCTGGCAGTATAAACTGGCCGATCGGCCCATCTCTCCTCAGGCCCTTCTGGAGCAAATCGCCCGGCAGTTCAACGGCCCGGTCAGCATCATCCAGACTACCAGCGGCCCCCTTTCTTTCTCCCACATTCTGCTGTTTTCACGGGTTCAGGGAGAACAAATTCTTCTGGGCGCCGCCGTTCCGCAGGAAGGCCGACTGCTGCTGCTTCAGCTGAAAAGTTATGCGGAGCATTCCTATCTGACCGACCTGTTTGAGCAGCTGGCCGCCCGCGTGCAGTTTCATCCTGATCCTCGCCGTCAGGTCGGACAGCGGCTCTTCGAAGACCTCACAAGCCGTCTCTATCCGCAATGGCTGGAAACCCTGGCCCGTCGGGCGGAAATCTTCCTGCTGTCTCCGGTCTCCGGCAGACCCATCGGATATTCCAAAACATCCGTCGTCAAATCAGAAACGAATCTTGCGGCCGCTTTTGAACAGGAACAGATGTTTCGACAGAACGACTCTCCGCAGTCTTTGAGCCGCTTTGAATCGGCGCAAAATCTCTCGGAGTTTGTCTGGATAACCGCCCGCCGGAGCCGCCGAGGGCCGCTCCAAACCCAGCTGCGCCGGCTGTCGGACGGCTCTGTGCAAATCGAGGATTCCTATCGGCGAAGCACGGTCTGCTGGCCGGCCCCGGATGCCGTGCCGGAAATTCTCCTGCCGCTGACGGCCCGCGCGATGCTCGATGCGGAAAAATCGGAAGCTGTTCTGGACATCATCGCCGCCGCAGGCCAGGTGGTGCCCGTCCTGGTGTCCCGCTCCGAACCGCAAAAAACGGCTTCCCTGCCGGACCAGACAAAATATGCCGTCAGAATCCAGTTTCTGCATCATCCGGACAATTACGAAGAATATTATTTTGACGCCGAACAAACCCTGCTGGCCCGGCTGGAGGCACTGCCCGGCCAGCCCGCTCGCCTGTGGAGAAGAGGAGGCGAAACAGATATCCGGCGATTGCTCCCTTCTTTCACAAAACCGGACCAAATCGTCCTGAAACTGACTCCGTCAGAGATGATTGTTTTTCAGAAATAGGAACAAACTGCCATGAACGCTTCGAAAACAACAAATCATTCTGCAGACTGTCTTATCATCGGGGCCGGACCGGCCGGACTGGGCGCGGCTCTTTATGCCGCACGCGACCGATTCAAAACCATTGTTCTTGAAAAATTTTATCCCGGCGGGCAAATCCTCACTACCGACCGCATCGAAAACTATCCGGGCTTTCTCAATATCCCCGGTCCCGACCTGATTCTGAAAATGGTCGAGCAGGTTCAGACCTTCAGCGCGGACATCAAAACCAACCAGGAAGTCCTGTCCCTTCAGCGCCGTTCAGACGGCCTCATTGAAGCCCGCACCGAGCAGGAGGTTTACACCGCCAAGGTCGTTATCCTGGCCCCCGGCAGCTCCTATCGAAAACTGGGGGTGCCCGGCGAAGAGGAATTTCGCCAGGCCGGCGCCGGCGTCAGCTACTGCGGCACCTGCGACGCACCCTTCTTTAAGGACAAGGTCGTCGTCGCCGTCGGCGGCGGCAACACGGCCGTCGAAGATACCCTCCATTTGGCCAAATACGCCAAAAAAGTCTATATGGTCCACCGCCGCAGCGAATTCCGCGCCACCAAAGTCCTCGTCGAAGAACTGATGCAGAAGGTCCATCAGAAAGACTCCAACATTTCATTGATTCTCGATACGGTCGTCACGGAAATACAGGGCTCCGGCCGGGTCGAACGGGTCCGGCTGAAAAACGTCCGCACCGGTCAGGTGGACGAGCTGCCCTGCGACGGCGTCTTTATCTTTGTGGGAATGGTTCCCAATACCGGCTTTTTAAAGGGTTTTGTGGACCTTACCGAAGCGGGCTTTATCCGCTGTGAGCCGGCGTACCTGCGGACCCGCGTCCCGGGCGTCTTTGCCGCCGGAGACTGCCGAATCGGCGCGGCCATGCAGCTGGTCACCGCCGTTGCCGACGGCGTCAACGCCGCCATGTGGATGAAACACTACCTCCGCAACCCCGACTGGTGGAATGAACCCCTCGCGGATGCGCTGTAAATTCTTCAGAACGTCTGCAGCGTTTTTGTACGGCGCTCGATTTGTGCAGGCACACAGAGAAATATTCACATATTGTCTAAAAAGCTGACTGAATGCGTCTTGTCAGTTTGGCCAGGACCATAAAATACATTGGCAGGAGATTTTCACTAAGGGCACCTTTTATGCACCATCTTCAGATTGCTCCGGAATTCCTTGAAAAACCGGCATTCTCATCAGACTCCTTGTTCAGCACATATCCATCGAGTGCGATTCTGTTTGAATTATTTTGTGATTGTGTTCACAATCACGATATTTAGAGTGTCTCCGTGTTCGGCAGGCCCATCGCCGCTGTAAGCCGGTCGAAGTCATCCAGCGAATAATAGTCGATGATAATCCGCCCCCGGTTTCCTTTGCGTCCTGCTTCAATTCGTACTTTGGTTCCCAGAATCGATTCCAGCCGTTTTTCCAAATCCAGAATGTAGGCGGCCTTTTCCTTTTTCTTTGTTTCACTTGCGGTTTCCCTCTGCAGCAGCCGGCGAACAAGATTCTCTACGTCCCGTACACTCAGCCGCCCTGCCATCGCTCGATGTGCCAGCTTCTTTCGAATCTCCTCATCCGGCAAAGCCAGGATTGCCCGGGCATGGCCCATACTCAGCTGGTTCTCGACGAGCATTGTCTGGATTTCCTCCGGCAGCTCCAGCAGCCGCAAATAATTGCTGATGACGGAACGGTCTTCTCCCAGCCGCTGGGCCGCTTCCGTCTGCGTGAGGGAAAATGTCTGGATGTAATTTTTGTAGGCCTTCGCCCGCTCAATCGGATTCAGGTCCGCCCGGTGTATGTTCTCCACCAACGCCAGCTCGAGCATCTGTTCATCCGTCGCGGCACGAATCATAACCGGCACAGTGGATAGCCCTGCTATCTGGGCTGCCCGAAATCGACGCTCGCCGGCTATAATCTCATAGACACCCTCCCCTGCCGGCCGGACCAAGATCGGCTGAATGATGCCGTTCTGCCGAATTGACTCGGCCAAGTCTTTTAATTCATCCTCATTCCAGAACTGACGCGGCTGGTAGGGATTCGGACGAATCGCCGACAGCGGAATCTCCGTCTTAGATTTCTCTAACTCCTTATCTTTCGGATAGTTATGCTCTTCTTGCCGGAGGGGCTCTGTGTCCGGCTCTGACAGACTTGCACTGATGGGACCCAAAAGGGCTTCCAGTCCCCTGCCCAAATGCGGCTTCTTTGGTTTCGAACTGCTCATAACGGCCTCCATGGAAAAATCATTTCATTCAACGTTTCGACTTTTTTAATGGAGAAACCGCAGAAAATCCAGAAAAAAATGTTTCACGTGAAACAACGTGCAAAATGCAGAAGAAATCCGGACTGTTTCACGTGAAACACTTCAGCGGGATTGTCCGATTTATGGAAGGATATTTTCGGCTTTTGGTATCCCGTAGAGCTGAAGAATCATCTGGTTAAACCGCTCCAGATTGTCTTTCGGAATGACGACGGTCGGATATCCCATTTCAAATTCCACAACATGGAAGGGCGAATCAGGAGATGCCTTCAGGGCAGCGGGAATATCAGTCATCTGGCCGATTTCCATGCCATTGATGCTTTTTACAACAATCCGTCCGAGATTTTGATACCCCAAATTGATATCGGCCGGAAGGACATAACTTAAAATAACAATCTCTTTACGGCCGGCAGGGGGGGTCATAGCCATGTTTCTATAGTAATGAAACAAATGAGGAGGCACTTTGCCCTGCCAGTTTTCCCCCCACAGACGAAGATAATCGAGAGTCAGCTTTTGGAAAACATAGCCCCCTGTAATGAAATATTTGGGCTGCTTTCCATATTCCTGGTAGGGGACCAGCATTTCAGATGCGTCAAACCGCATGCTTTTTCCGGCAAGCTCGATTTTTTTCCCATCTCGAAACACCGTAAAGGTTACCGGTTCATCAACCCGCCGGGAATGAATAAGATGCTCGTAAGATACCTTCTCGAAATCAGGATGCTGATACTTCCCAAAAGCATCAATCACTTTGCCGTTCAAGGCAAGAAGAACGTCCCCGGCTTTCAAAACATCACTTCCAGTCCCCTTTGCGTACACAACAGAGACATAGCAGCCATCCTTCATCTCTTCGGGAAGTTTCAGGTACCTTCGAACAGTCGGATCGACTAAGTCATATGTCTCAAATCCGGGCGTTCCATAGCCGCTATATTCTTTATTCTGTTCAGTCTCCCGCAAAAAAGAGACAACCGTTTGACTGGGGATAAGGGCAACTTCGGCCTCGGTGCTGTCAAAAGCGATTCCATAGACAGCACCCGTGCGGTCTGCAAAGACTTCGCCGCGGGAGGTCTGTCTGGAAGTGCTTGATAATACGAATGTTAGAGTTCGCTGATAGGATGTCGGGCAGCTTCGGACTATCACGCGGTCCAGAAAGCCGCGAGACGTTTTAACCGTTCCATCCGAAGCAAGCCAGTGGCCGGTCAGTTCCAGATTCTTCTTGTATTTGTCCTTAAACTCTGCGGGTTTCAGGGGGGCCGACAGGGCTTTTTCATCCAGTTTCAAAAGGCACAGGTTCAGGTCGTAATCAATCGCCTTGATTTCGGCGGGCACAAACTGCGCCTCCTGCTGGGTTTTGACTTGTACCAGCGTAGCATAAGCAAAGGGCTCTGCGAGGGTTACAACTTCATAAGGCCCGACAGCCGCTCCAAAGCAAATCGCTGTCTGCGAGGGATTGCGCTTCCAGGGCTGAAAGAGGTCGTACCGGCTGCTGGCTATCTGAATATACACCAGTGAATCTTTGCTGACCGCTTCCTGAAGCTTTCGGGAATCAACCGAAGCTTCATATTGACGGCAGGAAACGCAAAGTCCGATAAAAATTATAGTTGCAGCAGTGTGAAGTATTCGTTTCATCGTGTCTGCTCCGGCAGGGGACTGACAGGGACATCGTATCGTTCAAGGATTTCCAGATGCCGTTGACGGGCCTTGACGGCATCGATCACCATTGGGGTCGGATTGCCCAGAAACTTCAAGACCCAAAAACCGTTTACATCCGTTGCAAGGGCCTTGTCCAAATCATCTAACTCTTTTATCGGCAACCCGTTAACGGTTTCTACCGGCTGATGAACAAACCCGCCGACATACGTCGTCAGCTCATCCGGCAGGATGTCCGACAAAACTACATATTCCTTTCGTTTCGGGTCGTTATTCAGGTTTTGTACCTCATAGAAGAGGTAGCGAAGATAGAAGGGGATATCCGTAATCCAGTTTCGCCCCCACGATTCGAGATAATTGCGGTTCAGGGATACAAACGTCAGCCCGGCAAAGCACTTATATTTCGGCTGTACGTCAAACTGCCGACGAAACGTCAGTACGGGTTCGTTGTAATCGACCTTGATGTTGGCTTTGTGCTCTACTCCGTCGCGGTAGAAAACGACCTCGATGCTCTCGCCGATTTGTTTTTGTTCGACGGCCTCGGACATATCGAGCATCAGGCCGTAAATGCGAATCATCCCATCGTTATCAATATCATAATCGCCGATTTTGGTCAGCACATCGTTTTTCTGCAGGATGCCGGAGGCGGTGCTGTTCAGGACGGTATCGAGAATCACGACGCCCTGGCGGTCTTCCGGGACTTTTAAGTACTGTTTCAGCCAAGGGTTATGAAGGCCTTCGAAGGTGAGGATTCCTAAGGACCCAAAGCCGTCGTACCGGCCGTCTTCGATGTCCTTCAGGAAGTGTTCAATAACGGGCGTCGGGATCATAAATCCAATATTTTCCGCCATTTGGAGGCCCTGAAAGGCCACGCCGACGACCTTGCCGTCCTGAAGGACCGGTCCGCCGGAGTTGCCGGGGTTGATGGCGGCGTCGGTCTGGATAAGCAGGTGCGAATCGGCCTGCGTATGACTGTAAATGCCTACCTCAATTCGAGATACGACGCCTTCGGTGATGGAGACCGTCCGGCCGCCCAGCGGAAACCCGCAGGTCTGCACGGTGGAATTGACCGCCGGCAGGGGGCCGAACTCCAGCGGAATCATATCGTCGTAAAACGTTGGGTCATAAACGGTTAAGACGGCCAAGTCGCAGTCGTGGCCGACAAACTCCACCCGGGCGGGGTAGCGTTTGGCGACATTCTGCTTTTGCACTTCGATGTAGCGGTAATTGCTGACGTTGTGCGCATTGGTCAGAATCCGTCGGCCGGCAATGACAAACCCCGAGCCGCTCCCGCGGGACATCGCGGTCTTTTTCCAGGGGTTGACATAATCGAAGTCCTGCTGGACAACAGTAATCTGGACGACGGACTTTTCATAAGTAGCTTGATTGGCAAAGACTTGTGTAAAGAAAATTGCGGTGAAAAACAAAATATGAAATCCGTTTCTGATATTGTTCATCTTTTGAGCCTCGAAATGTCTTTGTCTGTTTTGGGTCTATTGTACAGACGGCCCGCAGGCGTGAAAACAGATTTCCAAACGTTTTAAAATTTACGCTGCCGAAAATTTATGATTTTGGTCAAAGACAAGAAATGTATACCTGATAGGCAAAAAATGTATATATGTTGCCAAAGGCGGATAAACGAGGAACGAAATCCAAAAATAGGGAGACAGAAACGTAAGAAGGTTCCGGTTTTTCAGATTATAGAGAGGAATTGGCGAAAGACTGGGGTGAAAAAAATACGAGGTCAGCAACATATCGCGAGAACTGTATACACCACGGACGGAGGGTTCGATTTACTATTTCATTTTATATTGAACAGGAATAAAAAAGACGATATAGTTTATAGAGCATACCCGCCGGGCCTCTGCTGAAAAGCATGCTCACTTCGGCGGGTTTTTCTTTTTTCAGGGCTGCGGAATGAAATACACAAAACCTCCACTGACTTTCGAGAAGCAGGCAGACCTCCTTTTAGAACGAGGAATGGAAGGAGACAGAAGGCAGATAATCGAACGTCTTTCTGTTGTGAATTATTACCGACTCAGCGGCTATTGGCATCCCTTTCGAGAAAGTGCTGACTGCGATGCCTTTAAACCCGGCACTTGTTTTGAAAACATCTGGAGGCGCTATACCTTTGACCGACGGCTCCGCTTGATTGTCATGGACGCCGTCGAACGGATCGAGGTTGCCGTACGTACACAACTTGCTTACCACCATTCTCATCTTGATGGAAATCCATTTTCCTTTGTCGAAAATCCTTCTCATCTGCCGGAACTGACATCGGAAGACCGTGCACGTTTCCTCGAAGACTTGAAACGAGATGCACAAAACAGCAAAGAGACCTTTGCCGAGCATTTTCGAAAAAAATACGGAGACAGTCATTCCTATATGCCGGTCTGGATGAGCTGTGAAGTGATGACATTCGGCGGCATGCTTACTTTCTATCGGGGCTCTTCTGTTGAGATACAGAAAAAGATATCTTATTTCTTCAGTGTAACAGAAGAAGTGTTCAACTCCTGGCTGCTGACATTGAACGTGATTCGGAATATCTGTGCTCATCACGGACGGCTGTGGAATCGAGAGCTCGGGGTCAAACCCAAAATTCCTCGAAAAGACCCCCGCTGGCATCAGCCGGTCGAAGTAACCAATCATCGAATCTTTTCTGTCCTGTCAATCTGCAAGTTCTGCCTGGACAAAATTGCTCCGCAAAGTCAATGGCCGACACGTCTCAAACAGATGCTGAGCGACTATCCAGAAATTCCTCTGGGGAATATGGGGTTTCCGACAGAATGGCAAAACAGTCCTATTTGGAAAGAACCGTAAAAAACTTCCGAGCCGCGGATTTTCAGGAACAACCAGGTTTTTTTTCCACAAAAAAAGAGAGCAAGAATTAAGCAAGAAGGAAACCGGCGATGCCGCCCAAGTATGTCAAGACGATTCGGCAGGAATTGTATTACGAGTACGCCAAGCTGATTTGCCGCAGCGTGTACGGCCGTGTCGAGCCCCATCGCGGATTCGTCACCGACCGCTACAAAAAACTGCAGGACGGACGGATCACCATCTCCGGCACAATCCGGGAATGGCAGCGGGAACAGGAGCTTCCGCGGCAGTGCGTCTTCTGCAGCTCCGCCGAGAACCTGCAAACGGACCATCTCATTCCGCGCAGCCGCGGCGGGGCGGATTCGGCGGACAATCTCGTCCCGGCCTGTGCAGCCTGCAACGCCTCGCGCGGCGAGCAGGGCGTTTTTGCCTGGCTGGGTCTGAAAGAAAAAGACCGCCTGCATCGGCTGGTCGCCGGCAAATCCCTCAAGGAACTGTTCGACCTGCACGAACGCTGCGGCACGCTGGATGTGGACACCGACACCCTCCCCAGCCGCCTGTGCCCCGTCTGCAAGAATCCGCCCGTGTGCCGCCGCTGGAACAAAACCGGACAGCTGACGTGCTTTTGCCTGGAAGCGGTCTTCTGACCGTCCCGTTCGGCTGTCCAAACAAGACCGTGCAAGCCCGCAAAGGTCTGCTCCGGACGCCCAAAAGCAAGCAGGGCCCTCAAAAGGCGATGTGCCCCAGCCACTCGGCGGCCAAAACAGACAGGTCCTCCAGGTTGACCCGCCCGTCGCAGGTCAGGTCGCATTCGCTCGTTTCCTCCAGCCAGACGTCGGCCAGAGCCGTCAAGTCATCCAGATTGACCGCATGGCTGCCTGTCAGGTCGGCGGCCAGGGCATGCTCCCGATACAGCCGGAGAATCTGCTCCTCCGACAAGGCCCGGTCATAAAGGCGGATTTCATCGAGCTGACCTGCAAAAGGAGCCGTCATCACCCCCGCATTGCTGAAGGCACCGAGAAAGACGTCCTGCGAAGCGGACGTATGGATGCTCACCGAGGCGCTGGGCTGGGCGGCCTGCGGGACGCCGTCCACATAAAACCGGATGTCGCCGAGGTCGGCGCTGCCGTCATGGAGCAGCACCGCGGCCAGATGGTGCCAGCGGCCGTCGTTGAGGGCTGCGGACGGGCGGGTATATCCGCCCCAGACGCCGACAGCCGGCACCCCGTCGGCATCCAGCCGGAGAATCCATTTCTGGCCGGTCGATTCGCCGCCCCAGGACAGAAGGCAGAGCTGCCGGCCGGCGGCCTCCGTCTTGAACCAGACCGTACAGGTGCGGCTGGCCGGACCGAGAACGCCTTTGAAGCCGGAGACCTGCAAATAATCATCCAAACCGTCCAGAAGCAGTCCGCCGCAATGTTTTCCCCGCGTCCAGGCGGACGAATCCATATTGAACATCCGAGCCGTGCGTCCGCTGCCGGAGGCATCTGCGGCCTCGGTCCCGGAGGTTTCATTCAACCGCCAGTACGCAGCGGGGCTGTCCATGTCGGTCTGTTCAGACAGACAGCGGCCGGTGAGGGTGTGGGCGTAAAGTCGGGCCACTTCGTCATTGCTTAAGGGCCGATTCCAAAGAGCAAAGTCATCCAGCCGGCCCTTGAAATAGGCATCGGCGGCCCAGTTGCTTCGGCCGATATAGTTGCTGGTGCGGGTTACAACGGGCGGTATGGCGGTCTGGCCGGAGGCGATTTCCACGCCGTTTTTGAATAGTTTGACAAAACCGGAGGCATCCAGCGTCGCCGTGAACATCTGCCACTGATTCAGTGCGATAGCACCCGCAGCGGTCACTTTGCCGCCGGAGACGGAGCCGTTGTAGGCCTCAAAGGAGAGGGTGTTCGAGGTGCCGTCGCGGGCAAAGACGATGTTGTTGTTGGCCGGACCGTTGCCGATGTCCAGAAAACGCGCCCAGAAGCCTGCTTCGGTCGGATACGCCCAGAACGAAACGGTCAGCCCGCCGGTCAAATCGGAAAATCCGTTCGGCAGGCGGACATGGTCATTGACCCCGTCAAAAGAAAGCGATTGAGCGGCCATGCCGGAGGAATCGACAACCGGACCATTGACCAGAACGGCGTGGGCCTGAGCGGGTGAGGCATCCAGCAGGGCAGTGCCGCTGACGGAGGCGGCATCCATTTTGTAATGGGCCAGAAGGCCCTGTACGGGCAGGGGAGCTGTGCGGAAAAACCACACCTTCCCGGGCGAAACCGTTTGGTCGTTATTGATTTGGTCCACCCGCCAGAAATAAAAGGTGTCGGGCAGCAGCTGCGGCGTAAAAGAAGGATGGGTTCGACGGGCTTTGTATTCCGGCGAATCCGGACCGGCGGACTGTACAGCCGCCGCGTCGGTCCCGATGTAAATATCATGAGCAGCCGCCAGCGAACCGGGCGTCCACTGAAGCGTCAAGAAGTCGTTCAGGCCGTCGGACTGGTCGGGCGGAAAGGGGTTTTCGGCCTGACCGGCGGTCTGACAGAGAATCTGAACCTGCTGGGCCGTCAGGGGATAATTATAAACCCGCACCTCATCCAAAAAGCCCTCATAATAGGCGTCGGCCGCCCAGTTGCTCCGGCCGATGTAGGTGTTCACCCGCGTGATATTGGAAGGCAGGGCGGTTTTGCCGGAGGCGATGGGGGTTCCGTTTTTGTACAGAACCACATTGCCGGCGGCGTCGAGCGTCGCCGTAAACATCTGCCACTGGTTCAGAGCAATCGCACCGGCGGCGATGACCTGACCGCCGGAGGCGGTGTAGTCATAGCACTCAAAAAACAGGTCATTCGTGGAGCCGCGGCGGCCGAAGACGATGTTGCAATTGTACTCGCCGTTGCCGAAATCGAGAAAGCGGGCCCAGTTTTTGACGGCCGTCGGATACGCCCAGACCGAAACGGTCATCCCCGCCCGAAAGTTGGCAAAGCCGTCGGGCAGATCGATATAGTCATCCACCCCGTCAAACCGCAAAGCCCTGTTCACAGGCCCTTGTGAACCGTTTGCTTCAAACGACAAGCCCCCCAGAAGGGTGCCGTGATTCTGAAAACCGCTGCTGTCGGCGGCGGCGGTGCCGGCGGTTTCGTCGAGCTGCCAGCGGCCGATAAGCCGTTTGGCAAACCAGGTATGCGGTGTAGATGCCCCCGGAGCGGAAGCCATCTTCCAGAAGGCGCGGGCGGCCGAGGCGCTGTCAATCAGGTCGGAAGAACAAACGCGGCTGGTATCGTTCCAGACGGCCGGATACAGCCCTTTAGACGGGTCGATGCAGTTGACGTAGAGGTATTCCAGATACGAGCCGACCAGATTGAGCCAGCGGGGATCGCCGTCTATTTCATATAGTTCGACGTAGGCGTTGGTCATATCGTGCCCGCCCCATTTGCCATGCTGGGTGAGGGCGAGGGTCTTGCGATTGATAAAGACGTGCTCCATCGCCGCCGCCATCCGCTGGGCTTCCTTCAGATAGGCGGCCTGGCCGGTGATTTGATAAAGCCGCACGGCACACTGGGTCATGACGGCGGTCTGATACCCCAAAGGCCCCTGATTGGTTTCGTGAAAGATGCCGGTGGGGTATCGCAGGTCGGAAGCCATAATCCAGTTGTACAGCCGCAGGGCATTGATTTTATAGGACTCGGTGCCGGTTCGCTGATAGAGCAGCAGATTGGCCAGAATCGTCGGGGCGGTCGAGCAGACGCTGGCGCCGCCGGTGTCGGATTCGTGCCAGCGGATGCCGCCGTTGGGGGTGTTCGAGGGGCCGTTTTCACCGGTCATGCAGAAGGCGACGGTCTGCTGGGCCCAGGTGAGGTATTTGGAATCGCCGGTCAGGTCGTACAGTTCAATCAGACACAGGGCAAGCCAGGCATTGTCATCATAGTATCGGTCGCCGCAGCCGCCGTAGGAGGCATTAAAGCCGCTGGTGCCGTTGTAGGTGCACCAGTAGCGAAGGCGCAGGGTGTCGGCCAGATTGCGGGCCCGCGTCAGGTAGGAAGAATCCAGACGGGCGGCCGCATTCAAAGCCCCAAAAATGACTCCCTGCCCCCAGGCATAATCCGGCCAGGTCTGATTCAGGACACTGTTGTAAAGCCCGTCAGAGCGTCCGAAGCGGTTTTGAATCTGAGTGAGGACCTCCCGACCCCACTGCTGAAAGGACGCAGATGTCAGGACATCCGCATACCCAACAGAAACAGCCGTACAGAACAGCAGACAATAAACCGGAAACCGAATGCTTTTGCTTTTCATAACACCTCTGCCAAAAGTCGATTCACACAATCCTCGAGGACACATCCAGAAACGTCAGAGGGCAAAAGCAAACGACCTTCTGCCCCGGCAGAGGCGGATATTCCAGTCGGCGAATGAAATGTAAAACAGGCAGTCGTCGAATTGGGCAAACAAATCCCCCTCGGTATAGGGCCATCCGCAACCGGACTGCTTGCCTGAATTGTATAAGAAACCTGTTTTAGAGGTCAAGAAAATTCTGTTTCTCCGCTGGGATGGCCATGGAACATCGTATCCTTTCTAAAGAGACGCGGCTGCAGGACGGACAGGCCACAACCCTGTCGGCCCCGAATAACCGGATGGCCCCAAAAAGAACATCTCCGGACAGAGCTCTGCTCGGCTGCGGCTTCCCGAAATCTGTTAAAAAAACAGCCGCGGGGGCACACCCCCCGCGGCCTATTGTGAACCTGCACACGGGAAGTACACGAAGGAATAGCGGCGATTACTGTTTCTTTAAGGCCTCCATCAGCTGCTGGAGCCGAATCTGCAGTTCCGCCACGGCAGGCCCGCTGACAAAGTCCCCGGGCCGGCACTGCCCGTCCGATTTGAACACGGCCGCTCGCAGCAGGGCCGCCGCCGTGCCGTAGTTCTTCTGTTCAAGCGTGAACTGGACGGTCACCAGCAGATTCCGAAACGCTGCAAGACGATGCACGCCCGATTTGCCGGGACCCGTCCCGACCAGCGTACCGGCGCGGACCGACTCATCAAAGAAGGCCAGCAGCGCCTGAATCTGCTGCGCACAGGTCAGAGGCATGAATCCTTCGCCGGTCAGGGCGACTTCAACATCAGCCGCCTGGGGGTCATTGCTCTGCAGCACCAGCGTCGCCGAAGCCGTCCCTTCCGCCGCAGGAGCGAACAGCACACCCAAAACGGTGCTCTCGCCCGCCTGAAGGGTTACGGACGCCTGACGCAGCCCCGTCGTATAGAACTGGAAGGTGTCCTCCTGTTCCAGATACACGGCGGCAATCGTCAGGGGTGCATCGCCGACATTGGATACTATCAGGAACTGCTCTGCAAATGTGCCGAGCCGGACCTTGCCGAAATCCACGGCCGACAGCGAAACCTCTATGGCGGGAACGGGCTGGGGTTCCTCAGGCTCTTCGGGCTCCTCGGGCTCTTCAGGTGTCTGGTCCACCCAGGCCAGATGCAGCGTCAGCCGATAATTGCCCTCAGCGAAACAGTCCACCCGAATGGCAAAGGGCGTCCCGTCTCTATAGAGGCCTGAAATCACCTGATTGGTCAGAAACACTTCAGAGGTTCCGGCCGCCACAGGAACCCCATCGACGGCAAAGGCCGTTCCGTACAGGGTTACATAGGGGTCGGGCAGACCGTTGTAGGCCGTGGTAATCAGCAGCATGCTGTCAATTCTGCCGCCGTAAATATTCACGACTGCCCCGCTGGCCGCATAGACATCGCCAAGGTAGTAAGAGTTTTTGATGTGGGCCCCGGGGAGAAGATTGACGGTTGCATCCTCAATCCACACATAACCGAGGATTTCCCCGGTGATATCCACGGTTACGCCGCCTGTGTACACCTCATCCGCCCGGCAGAGGGAAACGGATGAGAGCATCACGGCCAACAGAGCACCTGCAGGCCTGTCCAAAGTGTTCGATAGGTTTTCATTTTCTACCTCCAAAATAGATAGTGCTCACCAACAAGAATCAACTCTCTGTAAAATATACCCCCAAACCGAGCAGACGCAAAATAGCTGTTTATGGTTCCGAAAAGCGAGTTATTATCGGACGATACCGATAAAAAACCCTCTTTTTGTGCGCTGAAACCGATGTGAACGGATTGCCGGGAGGCAATTTTTTAAAAAACAAAATTGCTTTCAAGAAGTATATGATTATATTGTAAAATAATCATATAAAGCAGGGTTTTTCAAAAATATGGAAGATATCAATCGAGAACGTTTTGAATTGTACGAAAAGCAGTCCCTCGTTACCCAGGCAATGGCCCATCCGCTTCGGATTGCCATCTTAAATGTCCTGCGGCAGGGCCCGTGCTGTGTTCAGGACATTGTCCGCCAGGTGGGCGGCAAGCAGTCGAATATCTCGCGCCATCTGGGCATTTTGGTCAATGCGGGCATTCTGCATTATGAAAAAAAGGGACTCCATGTCTTCTACACCCTGAAACGACAATGCGTCCTTCGGTTTCTGGACTGCCTATCGGACTACCTGAAGGAACAAATTGAGATGGACAAAAAACTTCTCGAAATCATCTAAGGAAACCCTATCGATGAGTTTTCTCAAACAGGAATGGAAAAAACTGGCTGGAATCGTCGCCGTCTTTCTGGCTTGTTTTTATCTGCCGCTCGGCTGGCCGCGGTTTGACAACGCCGTCTTCGAAGCCCTTCATCTGGTTAAATGGTATGCCCGCGAGCATGTGCTTCTTTGTTTGGTCCCCGCCTTTTTCATCGCCGGGGCCATTACCGTCTTTCTCAGTCAGGCCTCCGTGATGAAATATCTGGGCGCACGGGCCAACAAAGTGCTGGCGTACGGCGTCGCCTCCGTCTCCGGCACCATTCTGGCGGTCTGCTCCTGCACGGTACTGCCGCTGTTTGCCGGCATTTACCGAATGGGAGCGGGGCTCGGTCCGGCCTGCGCTTTTCTTTATTCCGGACCGGCTATCAACATTCTGGCGATTATTCTGACCGCCCGCATCCTCGGGCTGGAACTGGGCATCGCCCGGGCCGTCGGAGCCGTCGTTTTCAGCATCCTCATCGGGCTGATTATGCATCTTCTTTACCGCAAGGAAGAACTGCAGAAAGCAGATGCACAGCTGATGACACCCCCGGAACAGGTCAGCCGTCCTCTCCGGCAGAACGTCATTTTAATGGGGCTGATGGTCGGCATCCTGGTCTTTGCCAACTGGGCACGAAGCGGGGATGTGCGGGCTGTTTTTCTATGCTGTCCCGGCGGCCTGTCCACCTATACCCTGGAAGGAACCGTTATTCAGCAAACCGAGCAGCAGGTTCTGATTAAAGACCGAACCGGAACCGAACACATCATCCCCGCCGAACAGATTCAGCAAGTCAGTCCCGTGGAAAAAAATGTTCTTTACGAGGCAATTTATAAAATTCGCTGGGGTCTGACAATCGGACTGCTGGTGCTGCTGATTGGGCTGGTGTTTTTGTGGATTCAGAAGGAAGAGCGAATCCACTGGCTCCAGTCCACGTGGGGATACGCCGTACAAATATTGCCGCTGCTTCTGTTCGGCGTGCTGATAGCCGGCTTTCTGCTCGGACGTGTGGGGCACGAAGGCCTCATCCCCTCGGTCTGGATTCAGAAGGCGGTCGGGGGCAATTCCCTCTGGGCCAATCTGTTCGCCTCCGTTGCCGGGGCGTTTATGTATTTTGCAACATTAACGGAGGTGCCGATTCTGCAGGGTCTCCTCGGCGCCGGGATGGGCAAAGGCCCCGCTTTGGCCCTGCTGCTGGCCGGACCGGCGCTGTCGCTGCCCAATATGCTGGTCATTCGGTCCATCATGGGCACGCAGAAAACCGTTGTCTTTATTTTACTGGTTATCGGAATGGCGACTCTGTCCGGAGTCCTTTTCGGTGCGTTTTTCTAAATTTGGAGGAAAGAACCGATGAAAAAAATCCAGATTTTGGGGACGGGCTGTCCCAAATGCAAAAAACTGGCGGAGAATGCGGAAATCGCCGCCAAAGAACTGGGGATTGAATATCAAATCGAGAAAATTACCCAGATTAACGACATCATGAAAATGGGGGTGATGATGACCCCGGCGCTGGCCGTAGACGGCGTGGTCAAAGTCGTCGGCAAGGTCGTCTCGCCCGAAGATATCCGAACGATGCTTGTCTGAAGCAGGAAGCTTTTTGACGAAAGGAGAATTAACAATGAGTTCCAACAATTCCTGTGCCTGCACCGGCGGAACGACGCTGATTTTCGCCTGTTCCGGGGCCGCCGACGTCGGGGCAATCGCCGACCGGGCCGCCCGCAAAATGACTCAGATGGGCCTCGGCAAGATGTTCTGCACCGTCGGCATCGGCGGACGCATCAGCGGCATCCTGAAAACCACCGAAGCCGCCGAGAAGATTTTGGCCGTGGACGGCTGTCCGCTCAACTGCGTCAAGCAGTCGCTCGAGCTGGCCGGCTTTAAATCCTTCCGGCATCTCCAGCTGGCGGATTTGGGGATGGAAAAAGGCAAAACCCCTGTCAGCGACGACGCCGTCGAAAAAGTCGTGGCCAAAGGCAAAGACCTGTTGGCCGGTTAAACACAGTGCCATAGCCAAGGAAAACAATGAAGATTCTTCTTCAGTGTCCCTGCTGCGGTCCCGGCGGATGGATGATTTGGCTGCTGACGGCGGCGGGGCTGTGGATGCTGTTCCAATGGATGCGAACGATGAAAAACTCGAAAGGGGATTCGATGAACAAGACCGCCCGGATTCTGATTGTTATCGGATTGGCGGCGGCGGTACTGCTTGTTTTCGCCGCCAGACATTCCAAAACCGACAAGACCGCTTCCGCCTCTGCCCACTCTCTCCCCCAGCCGACAGGTTCCTCTCCGCTGCCGCGTCTGGTGGACCTCGGCGCCGGCAAGTGCATCCCCTGCAAGATGATGGCCCCCATCCTCGAATCGCTCAAAAAAGAATATGCCGGCAAATTTGACGTGATTTTCATCGACGTCTGGGAAAAACCGGACGAAGGGGCACAATACGGCATCCGAATGATTCCGACGCAGATTTTCTTTGACCCGTCCGGCAAAGAACTGTTCCGACACGAAGGATTCTTTTCCAAAGAAGATATTCTGGCCAAATGGAAGGAGCTGGGCTTTGACTTTTCCGCTCCGGCGGGTGAGTCGGCACCGCAAACAGAGACTCTGTCCCCATAAAGGAAAAGGATGAGGTCTGTATGAAACATGTTTCCTCTGTCTTGCTTTTGCTTGTATTGCTCTGTGCCCCCGCTGTGTCCGAAGCCGAGGAAATCCCGCCGGCCGCTGAACAAACCGTTCAGCAGCTCTATCCGGATTTGACCCGGGGCGCCCTGGCGCTGGCCGTCCTCGAGGACCTTCCGGAGGGCATTCTGCTGAAGGCCGGCCCTGTGGAAATCTCCCTGGAGGCAATTGCCAAAATCATCAATTCTCAACCCGCCTCCGTCCGGGACGAGTACAAAAACAACGCCTTCTTCATTCTCGAACAGGAGGCCGTCGAGCGAATCCTCCCCGAGCTGGCCAAGAAAGCCCTGGCTGTTTCAGAAGAGACAGCCGCAAAGAGCGACTGGGCCCTCGTGGAGGAGTTCTTTGAAACAGCCGTCTTCAACTCGGTTCAGGTCTCCGAAGAGGAAATGCGGACCTTTTATAAGGCCAACCCGGATTTGTTCGGCGGGGCCTCCTTTGAACAGGTCAAAGCGCCGCTGAACGAGTATCTGCTCGACCGGAAAAAACAGCAAATTGTTTCCGAATATATCCGGAAACTCGGAGAACAAATCCCCATCCGAATCTCCCGCGACTGGACCGTCAAACAAGCGCAGGCGGCCCTCGATAACCCTGTGGACAAGGCCCGCCGAAGCCGGAAACCCTCGTTGGCGGCCTTCGGGTCTGACGGCTGCCGGCCCTGCGAGATGATGTCTCCCATCCTCGAGGCCGTTCGAAAAAAATATGATGGGAAACTCAACGTCGTCTTTGTCCATGTCCGCAGACAGCCGATTCTGGCCTCCCGATACGGCATTCAGGCCATTCCCGTCCAGATTTTTTATAATGCAGACGGCCAAGAGGTCTTTCGGCACGAGGGGTTTTTTCCTCAGGACGAAATCGAGAAGAAATTACAGGAAATCGGAGTGCGCTGACCCATGCAGGACCTGTTCGCCCAGCTGACTCGCGCCGTAGAAGGCACCGTGTGGGTTGCCCTGTCCGCCTCTTTTATCTGGGGGGTGCTGAGCATCCTGCTGAGCCCTTGCCATTTAGCGAGCATTCCGCTGATTATCGGCTTCATCGATGAACAGGGGCGGATTTCCGCCCGTCGTGCCTTTGGGATTTCGCTGCTGTTTGCCGTCGGGATTCTGATAACGATTGCGGTGATTGGGGCCCTGACCGCCGCCGCCGGCCGCATGATGGGTGATGTCGGAAAGTACGGCAATTATTTTGTTGCCATTATTTTTTTCGCCGTAGGGCTGCACCTTTTAGAGGTCATTCCAATGCCCTGGTCCGGGCCGGGACAGGTGAACACCCGGCGCAAGGGGCTCCTGGCGGCTTTCCTGCTCGGTCTGATTTTCGGCATCGCACTGGGTCCGTGCACCTTTGCCTATATGGCCCCGATGCTGGCCGTAACATTCAAACTGGCTTCTGCGGATATGCTTTACGGCATCGTGCTGCTGCTGATGTACGGCATCGGCCACTGCTCCGTCATCGTCCTGGCGGGCACCTTTACCGAAGTCGTTCAGCGGTATCTGAACTGGAATGAACAATCCAAAGGAGCCGTCCGATTAAAGAAAATCTGCGGCGTTCTGGTCCTGCTGGCCGGCCTGTGGCTGATTTACACCGCCCCATAAAAGAAATCGTTCCTTTAATAATCAGGAGGTGTTATGGATCGACGAAAGTTTCTTTCACAGGGAGTTCTTGCCGGTTCCGCTGCGGCCTTCGGCCTTTCGGCGGCGGCACAGACGAACGAAACGGCTCCGCTGCGAATCATCGGCATCAGCTGCAGCCCCCGCAAAGGCAAAACCACATCCAGAGCTGTTCAGATTGCCCTCGAGGCCGCCCAGTCCGTTTCCCCCCGCATTCAGACTCAGCTGATTGATTTGGGCGAAATGACCGTCGGCGGCTGGCAGGGCGGCGCCACCCCGGAAACCCCGAAGGAAATCATCGATGATTACTCCAGCGAGGTGGAACCCCTGCTGGAAACGCCGGGGCTGGGCGGGCTGATTATCGGGTCGCCGGTCTATTTCCGCACAATGAGCTCGCTGTGCAAGGCTCTGCTGGAGCGGATGGCTTCGCTGCGGACCCCCAAATATTATCTGGCGGACCTGCCGGTCGGGGCGGTGGCCGTCGGCTCGTTCCGCAACGGCGGGCAGGAGCTGGTGATTGAACAGATTCACGCGGCGATGCTCTGTCATGAGGCGTTTATTGTCGGCGGCAAACCCAAAGGGCATCAGGGGGCTACACTTGTAAATGCCTACAACGACGACATCACCAAGGATGAAATCGGCGTTCAGACCGCCAGACAGCTGGGGATTCGGGTTGCCGAGGCGGCCCTGAAGACCCGCGGCTGACGGTCCATCCGGCCGACGTCTGAAAATCGGGCTTGACAAGGCAAACTTGTGCGGTATTATATGCGTATATGTGCATATATACAGAAAGAACCGTATGGAAAAAGAAGCGGCCTATCTGAAGGGATTGTCGGACCCGATTCGCCTGCGGCTGGCGGTGATGCTGGCGGTTCGCGGGGAGCTGTGCGTCTGTCTGCTCGCGGAAGCCCTGCGCCAGCCCCAGTACAAAATCTCCCGGCACCTGAGCATCCTGCGGCGTCAGGGAATCGTTGAAGTCCGGCGGCAGGGCACCTGGATGTACTACCGGCTGCGTCCGCCCGCCGGCCCGATGGAACGGTCCCTCCAAAACTGCCTGGCGGACTGCTTCCGGAGCCATCCGACGGTTCGGCAGGACCTTCAGCGGCTCGACAGGGCCCAATGCAGTCCGAACCCCTCAAAAAATGAAAGGAAGCAGCGGTCATGACGGCGTGTGGAACAAAACTTCGCATTCTCTTTCTTTGTACAGGCAATTCCTGCCGAAGCCAGATGGCCGAGGGCTGGGCCCGTCATCTCAAAGGCGGCTGTGTGGAGCCCTATTCGGCGGGCATCGAAACACACGGCTTAAATCCGCTGGCCGTCCGCGTGATGGCCGAAGCGGGCGTGGACATCTCCGCCCACCGCTCCAAGCACCTCGACGAGGTCCGCCATATTCCGTTCGACTATGTCATCACCGTCTGCGACCATGCCCACGAGCACTGCCCGCTGTTTCCCGGCAAAACCAAAATCCTGCATGTCGGGTTTGAAGACCCGCCGCGTCTGGCCAAAGCCGCCAAAACAGAGGAAGAAGCCCTGAACTGCTACCGCCGCGTGCGCGACCAAATCCGCGCCTTTGTCGAACAGATTCCCGACATCCTGACCCGGGGAGAACCCAAATGAAAAAAAAAGAACGCGTGCTGTTTTTCTGCAAACACAACTCCTGCCGGAGCCAGATGGCCGAGGCGTACTTGAAGAAACTGGCCTCCGACCGCTTTGAGGTCTTCAGCGCCGGTCTGTTCCCGGAAATGATTCATCCGTTCGTTGAGGTTGTGATGCAGGAGGACGGCGTGAGCCTCCGCGGCCAGACCGCCAAAAGCATCGACCTGTATCTGGGCAAACAGCCCCTGGACCACATTATTATCGTCTGTCAGGAAGGCGAGGCCGAGTGTCCCCGGCTGTATCCGTTTGCCCTGCATGTCGAGCGATGGCCGCTGCCCGACCCGGCAAGTGTACAGGGGGACAAGGAAACCATTCTGGCCGCCTTTCGCCAAACCAGAGAGGCCGTCAAGGAACACATAAAAAACTGGCTGAAAAAGAAAGCGGAAGAACAGCAGGCATGAGGTTTGTTATGACAGAAACTTCCAAAGAAACCATTCGACAAACAGTTCGGCAGGAATATTCCAAAATCGCCAAAGGGCAGTCCTCCTGCTGCTGCGGCTGCACCCCCTCCGCCCAGCTGGCGCAGCATCTGGGCTATTCCGCGGATGACCTGGCTCTGCTGCCGGACGGCGCCAACCTCGGCCTGTCCTGCGGCAATCCGACGGCGCTGGCGGACCTGAAGCCCGGACAGGTTGTGCTGGACCTGGGCAGCGGCGGCGGAATCGACGTCTTCATCGCCGCCTCCAAAGTCGGCCCGACCGGCCGAGCCGTCGGCGTCGATATGACCCCGGATATGGTCAGCAAAGCCCGCGCCTCCATTCCCGCCTTCACACAAAAAACCGGACTGTCCAATGTGGAGTTTCGGCTCGGCGAAATCGAGCATCTGCCCGTCGCCGACGGCACCGTCGACGTGGTTATCTCCAACTGCGTCATCAATCTGTCCCCCGACAAACAGCAGGTCTGGAATGAAATCGCCCGGGTTCTCAAACCCGGAGGCAAGGCCTGCATCTCCGACCTGGCCCTCCAGAAACCTCTGCCGGCGGAACTCGCCCGTTCGGCCGCCGCCTTGGTCAGCTGCGTGGCCGGAGCCGTTCCGGTCGAACAGACCCTCCAAATGGCCAAACAAGCAGGTTTGTGCAGTCTTCGCATTGAAAAACATCCCTACAGCATCGAACTGGCGGCTGACTGCAATGACCCGCTGTATCGGCAGGTCCGAGAAGCCCTGCCGCCGGGTGCCAAACTAAGCGATTACGTGATCAGCATCCATCTGACGGCCTTCAAACCTGCAGAAAAAGGATTATAAAATGAATCGGCAAACTGTTGTTCAAAAAAAGGAAAAGGGATTAAACATCTTCGAAAAATATCTGACCGTGTGGGTGATTCTCTGCATTGCCGGCGGGATTGGGCTGGGCAAAGCGGCGCCCGGCCTGGCCAAAACGCTCGACGGCATGGCCGTGTACGTCAATCAGGCGCCGGTCATTTCCATCCCGATTGCCGTGTGCCTGTTTTTTATGATGTACCCGATTATGGTCAAGATTGACTTTGCCGAGGTGCTCAAAGCCGGCAAAAGCATCAAACCCGTCGCCCTGACCCTGTTCGTCAACTGGGCGATTAAGCCGTTTACGATGTACGCCATCGCCCTCTTTTTCTTAGGCACGCTCTTTTACGGCTTCATCGGGCCGGACGCTGTGGACCTCGTCAAGATGCCCTTCGGGCTGGATTTGCCGGTCGGCGCCCAGTACGGCGTCGGCACCGTCGTGCTCGAAAACGGCGTCAAGATGCTTCAGGTGCCGCTGTGGCGCAGCTATCTGGCCGGCTGCATCCTGCTGGGCATCGCCCCCTGCACGGCGATGGTGCTGGTCTGGGGCTATCTGGCCAAAGGCAATGACGGGCATACGCTGGTGATGGTGGCGATAAATTCGCTGACGATGCTGGTTCTGTACGGCCCGCTGGGCGGCTTCCTCCTGGGCGTCGGCAAGCTGCCGGTTCCCTGGCAGGCCCTGCTGCTGTCCATCGCCGTCTATGTCGCCCTGCCGCTGGCCGCCGGTTTCTTCTCCCGCCGGTGGATTCTGGCCCGCAAGGGTCCCGAATGGTTCGAAACCAGATTCCTGCATATCCTCACGCCGATTACCATCGTTGCTCTGCTGCTGACGCTGGTGCTGCTGTTTTCCTTCAAGGGCGACACCATTCTGAATAATCCTCTGACGATTCTGTGGATTGCTGTTCCGCTGTTTCTCCAGACCTGTCTGATTTTCGCAGTGGCCTATGCGCTGGCGCGCTGGCTGAAGCTGAATTATGCGGATGCGGCGCCGTCGGCGATGATTGGGGCCAGCAACCATTTTGAAGTGGCGATTGCCACGGCGACGATGCTCTTCGGTCTGTCCTCCGGCGCGGCGCTGGCCACGGTAGTCGGCGTGCTTATCGAAGTGCCGGTGATGCTGATGCTGGTCAAAATCTGCCTGAAAACGCAGCACTGGTTCCGGCCCGCCGTCGTAGAAACCCGATAGAAAGGAAACGGAACCAATGAAGCAGAAAAACTCTGTGTGGCTGGTCATAGCGGCGGCCCTGGCATTGCTTTTGGCTGTTCAGTTTATCCAGACCCGCCGCTACCAGACCCAGACTGAGAACTTTCCGGATGACTCCATCGTCGGACAGGGCAGACCGGTACTCGTGCAGATTACGTCGGCCTCCTGCATTTACTGCCGGCGGATGATGCCGACCCTGACGGAACTGGCCCGGACACACGCCCCGCACTTTGCGATTGCACTGGTCTCGCTGGACCGACAGCCCCAGGCAGGCCGAAAATACGAGGTGCAGGCCCTTCCGATGCAGATTTTCTACGATGCGCAGGGAAACGAACTGTCCCGCCATGTCGGCGCGATGAGCCGCGAGGAAATCCTGAATCAATGGCGGCAGGCAGGGCTGGCGATTCCGTAGCCGTTTTTATTCCCGCCGCTGCTGCTGACGCAGATAATCCACCGGCGCCCGGTCATCCGTCAGCACACGGGCCTGCGGGTCCGGCTTCAAATCCGGACGAAAACAGCGGGCGATGGCCGGAAGACTGAACGCAAACTTATGCCGCTCCTGCAGCATTCGGGCCCGCTCCAGAAACGCCGCTCCCTGCGGCGTCTGCACCTGAGCCCCCGGCGAAATCAGAATCGCATTGCCGCTCGTGCGTCCCAGAAAGACATCGCAGCGGTCAAACACCTTCAGAAACGTCACCCATTCCGCATCAAAGAGCTGGTTGTCATAGAAGACGTTGGCCGCCACAACCCCCGTCGGCGACAGGACGCCCTTGACCTCCTCCAGAAATTCGCGCGTCATCAGATGAAACGGGATATAGTCCCCGTTGAAGGCGTCCAGCACAATGATGTCATACTGCGGAGGATTGGGGCGGCGGAGCCGCTTTTTGATGAACATCCGCCCGTCATCCACATAGACCTTCAGTTTGTCATCTTCCGCAAACGCAAAGAACTCTTTGGCCAGCGGCGGGATGGCCTCGTCGATTTCCACGACATCAATTTGGGCCTGCGGAAAATAGAAACGAAAATCGCGCGGGATGACCCCTCCGCCCAGTCCGAGAACCAGAATCGAGTTGGGCTCCGGCACATACAGAAGCGAAGCATAAACCAGTTTGGTGTATTCGAGCTGATGATGCCGCAGATCGTTCAAATCGACCTGCGTCTGAATCGGCACAGCGGCCCGCCGCCCGAACCGCAGCGTCACCACAGAGTCCTTTTGATACACAAAAATCGTATTGTACAGCGACTCTTTGCGGGCGGCCAGACGGCCCCATTCCTCCGGAGCCGCCGCAGACAGCACGGAAAGAAACAGAAAAACAGCCGGAAAATCCCATCGTTTTTTACGCATGCTTTTTCCTCCGCACCAGGGCCGTAAAAAGTACGGCCGTTCCCAGCAGGGCCAGAATCAGGCCGGAAATCGACAGGACCAGACGCATCGAATACAGAATCAGATAAAAGGCCGTCACCACACAGCCCGCAAAACTGGCAATCGTGGAAAGGGCCATCACCACACCGGCACTGACCCCCGCTTCCTCCGGCCGCTGCGTCAGCCAGCGGACCACCGTCGGAGACACCGTCCCCAGAAAGGTCGTCGGCACGGCAAACAGTGCCAGCGCCGCCAGCAGCGAACCCCATTTTTCATCCAGTCCCCAATCGAAAATCCTCTCGCACACCGGACCGGTGAAAAACGGCAGAACAGCCGTCCAGACGCCCGCCAGCAGGATAAAAACACCCAGCAGAATGCCGCTGTTTTTTTGAGCCGACAGCCGTCCCCCCAGCAGATACCCTACGGACAAGCTCAGCAGAAAGGTGCCGATGACGCTGCCGGTAACCACATACACGGCGCTGCCGAAATAAGGGGCCAGCATCCGCACCCCCAGAATCTCCAGCTCCATCACGAACCAGCCGCACAGACAGGCGACCAAAACGGCCGCCGCCGTGCGGGTTTTCTGCCTGGCTGTCCTGTCCGGATTCGGTTCCATTTGAAGCGGATGAAAAAGGTGGTAGTGTTTCCGCCGCCGACGCTCGACATTATAAGGACTTATTGCGGCTCGGCAATGTTTTTCCAAAATTGGATATTTTCGACACTTTCGGCTTCGGTATGTCGTTAAATCTTTTTTCCTGCTTGTCTTCCGGGGAAAAACCTGATAAAGTAACCCTCTGAAATCGAAAATTCAGAAACGGAACAAACCGGAAGCGGCGGACCGAGGCGATTATGCTCAAATTTCGCACATTCGACGAGGTATTGGACTTTGCAATCATCCAGGAAAAAGCGGCCCAGCAGTTCTATGCCAAGCTGGCTCAGGATGTGCAGGACCCCGCCGTCAAAGACTTTTACCGTCAGCTGATTACCGAAGAAAAAGAGCACGAAAAACGCCTGATGTCTCTGAAGGGGTATGCGTATGCCTTCCGGGAGCCGGACCTGCGCGATTTGTCGGAGAGCGGCTATCTGGATGCGATGCCGGTGCCGGAGAACGTGACAATCCGGGAGGCCGTGGACTTTGCCATCCGCAAAGAACGTTCTGCCGAGCATTTATATTCTTTGTTGGCCGATTTGGCCCCGCAGGAAGAGCTCGAACAGCTCTTTCGAATGCTCTCCGAGCAGGAGCTTCATCACCGGACGGCCTTTGAAAAAAAACGACTCCTGCTCGATAAAAAGGACGCATCGGCGTCTTCGAGCGACCCAAAAAGCCCTGAATAAACTTGACACCGGCGAAAGAAAACCGGTACGATGGGGGAGTTTAGGCCCGAACAATCTGTTTTCAGGAGAGAAACGGTGAAAGCGTGCATCGGAACGGCGCAAACGCTGATTTTGTCGGCAGTTCTGTTCGGTCTGGCGGGCTGTTCAGACGACCCGGCTCATCAGGCCCAGAAGAAAATCCACCAAAAGACGGAAGCGGCGGCGGCGGTGCTGACCTTTGAGGGAAATCCGGAAAAGGCCAAAGCACAGTTGAACCAGGCCCTGTCGGTCGGCGGCACTCCGGCGGTTCGAGAGCCCGCTTATCTGGCCCTGGGCAATCTGGAGCTGGCGGAGCTTCACCGGCAGGCCGCCCAGCTGGATGCCGCCAAACGGCCCGTCACAGACACGCTGATTTCTCTGGCTGACCAGGTTCGGCGAACCGGAAAACTCCGCACCCAGCTTCAGGGCGTCTCCCGCACGCTCGATTCCGGAGAAAAGGAGATAGCAGAGCTGGAGCAGGCCCTGGCAGGCGGCGGACCGGCGGGCGAAGGGCTGCTGCGGGAACTGGACAAGGCCCGCGAGGAGCTGGCCGCTCTGGCGGCTCAGCGCCAGCAGTGGGCGGCCAAAGCCGACGCAGCGGATGAGCAGCTTTCGCTTCTTCAGGCCCAGGCGGATGAACGCTTTCGCGAAGCCAAACTGGCCCAGGGGCCGCGAAAAACGGACCTGGAAAAGGCCGGCTATGATATTCTGCTCAGGAAAAAAGATTTTTATTCCGCCAAGCAGGAGGCCCTTACCCAACTCGACATGACCGAGCGGCAGATAGCGTTGGTTCAGCCCCGGGTTGAACGTCTGGCTGCTGGGGTGGAGGAGATACGCACGAAAATCCAGGCCCTTCGCCAATCCGAGCAGCTCCGGCAGCTGCGGGAGACCCAGCAGCAGCTGACCGCGCAGATTCAGCAGGAGTTCGGCGTCCTTCGTCAGTTGGTTGCCCGGCTGCGGGAGCAGACGGCGGCTTGTCAGCGGCAATACGAGCAGATTCAGGCGAATGTCGAAACCGTGCTCCAGACGTATCAGCGGGTTCAGACACGCGCCTCGATGCCCACCGTGCTCTATAAGACGGCCCAGGTGCAGGCCTTCTCCGGACAGATGGCCGCAAGCCGGCTTCAGTTTGAATTAACGGTCAGTCTGGCTGTTGAAGGGCTCCTGGCGGCCTCCGCCGGAGATGCCGAGATCGAAGCTCTGCTCCGGGAGGGCATGCTGACGGTGGCGGAGGATGAATGGTTCAGCAAAGCGGCCGCCGCATTCGACGAGGCGGACAAAACCTTTGAGCAGGCCCTGGCCGAAGGCCGTTCGCTCAGCGGGGAAGCCGCCCGGCAGTTCGCCGTGCATGTCACCTCCAGCCGGCTGCTCAATCTTCACTCCAAAATGAAACTGGCCGATTCCCTGAATCGGTTTGAAATGGCCGATGCCGTCGAATCCGCCTTAAAAGAGCAGATGCAGAAGGCCGCCGAGCTGGGACCGATTTTTACCCAGTCGGAAACGGCGCGGCTTCTGGAAAAGGGCCTGAATTATCAGCCCCGGATGCCTTATGACACCGAACTGTATTTTGAATCGCTTCGTCCGCAGCTGAGTGCCTGGAGACAGGTGCAGGGCACCCCGCAGCAGCGGGAGCAGGCGGCTCGACAGGCCGTCGCAATGATCGAACAGCTCGAGGCCGGCGCGGATGAAAAGCTTCTTCGCCTGCTTCAGGCCGAAAAACAGACCATTCAGGCGGCCATTGAGCGGGGATTCGAAGAGCCGGCTCCGTCGGCGGTTCCTTCTCCGTTCGGAGAGCCCAATCAGCGTTAACCTAATCCACAGGACCCAAACAGAAAAATGAAACTGGCGGATTTGCTCAAACCGGAGTGCATTCAGACGGGCATGGTCATTGAGGACAAGGCCATTGCTCTCTGTGAGATTGCCGCATTGGCCAAAAAAAGTCCGCTGTGCCGGCATATCTCAGAGGAAGATATTCTTGAGGCCCTGCAGGAACGCGAAACCCTCGGCTCGACGGCCTTCGGCGGACAGGTGGCGATTCCGCACTGCCGTCTGAAGTCCATCCCCGATTTTGTCGTCGGGGCGATTACTATCCCCGAAGGCGTGGATTTTGAAGCATCGGACCGACAGAAAGTCCGTCTGATTGTGTTTATTCTGGCCCCGGAGGAGCGTCCCAACGCCCATATCCGTCTGCTGTCATCCATTTCTCGGGCCCTGCAGAATCCCAAAGGCGTTGAAAAAATGGTAGCCGCCAAAGACGCCCGCTCTCTTCGGCAGATGCTCATTCGACAGGCCGGTGCTGAGATTCCGCTGGAGGTGTCCAGCCAGAAGAGTCTGCTGCACGTGTTTGTGCAGGATGAGCACGTGTTTGAACAGATTCTCGGAGCGCTGGCGGGGCTGGAAACCGGTTCTCTGGCGGTGCTGAGCGGCGAGAACAGCCGCACCTACTTGTCGAAGATGCCTCTGTATGCCCAGTTTGCCAAGAACGAAAACGGGGACGGTTCGGTGTGTCGGGTGATTCTGGCGATGATAGAGCAGCGGCTGGACAATGAAATCATTCGGCGGATTGAAGGGATTACCGGCCCCCTGCAGGAATGCAGCGGGGTGATGGTGACGATACAGAATCTGTCGTATGCGGCCGGTTCGCTCGAACCGTAAGGTTTTCTTTAGGGGCGGGCGGCCGCTCTGAAGAAGGAGGTTCGTCGTGGCAGACCCGAAGATTCAATTCTATCACAGTTTGTCCACACTGCTGGAGGCGGGTGTGCCGATTCTGCGAGCCCTGCCGACAGCGGGTCGAATCTTGCGCGGGCCCTGGCGGCGAACCGTGCAGTCTCTCGAAGCGGACCTCCGGCAGGGAATGACGCTGGCCGACAGTATGGCCCAAAAAAAACGCTGCTTTGAGCCCCTTGAAGTCGAGCTGGTCCGCACGGGGGAACAGACCGGACAGCTGGCGGAAATCCTGGCCCAGCTGAGTCAATGGCGGGAATTCCTCCGTCAAATTAAACGGACGTTCTGGTCCGGGATGGCCTTGCCGATCTTTATCATCCATGCGGCGGCACTGGTTTTGCCCCTTCCGATTTTGGGAAAAGCGATTCTGCTCAAAGAAGGCGAGGTGGCGGATTATTTTTATTCCGTGGCCGGAATCTTATCCATTTTTTATATTCCGGCCGCTCTGGTTGCCGCTGTTGTGTACCTGACACCCTCGCAGGGGCTTTTTCGAAAGATGTATGATTCGGCTCTCTGTGCTGTCCCGCTGATGGGGAAAGCCGTAATCAATCTGTCTCTGAGCCGCTTTGCCAAAACCTTTGCGATGCTTTACGGAGCCGGCGTGCCGATTATCCAGGCGTCCGAGCAGGCCGTGCGAAACTGCGGCAACTGGCTGGTTCAGCAGCGGTTAAAAGGGGGGTACATGAATACAAAAAAAGGACTGCCCATGAGTAAGGGGTTTTCTCCGACGGTGGATGCTGAGTTTCGCGAAATCTGGCTGGTCGGGGAAGAAACGGGAGAACTGCAGGAATCCGCCCAGCGGCTGGGGAAGATGTATGCCGAGCGGGCCGAAACGAGAATCAGGGCCTTTGCCCGAACATTCCCAGTGCTGATTTATTTGCTTATTACGGCTGTTTTAGGATTTCTGGTCATTCAGGGCTTTCTGGCTATTTACGGGAGAATCCTGTCTCAGTGAAGCGGATATTTGGATAAAAAAGGTCGTGCTTTGGCCAGATACTTTTTCCGGAAAAGTCAGCGGATTCGAAGTCAGGCGGATTTCCGCCGCATCATTGGGGGACGCTTGTCCGTCCGCCGGGGAATGATGCAGCTCTATATGGCCCCTAATGAGCTTAAAAAGCCGCGATTTGGGGTTTCTGTGGCCAAAAAGGGAACCAATGCCGTGACTCGAAACCGGTTAAAACGGCTCGGACGGGAGGCGTTTCGGCTCAGCCAGCACCAGATACCAGCCGATTTTGACTATGTTTTAATTTTTACACCGAAAATGTCGAAAAAAAAAGGTGAGAACAGCATAATATTGCCGACCTTTGAAGAAGTCAGGAAGACGTTTTTGGATATGGTATATACACTATCGTCTCGACGTACAGCATTTTTGCAATGACGGAGCGTAAATTATTCAGTATTGGACAGGCGGCATCGAAAGCCGGCGTATCGAGACAGACTGTCCAGTATTATTTAATGGTGGGATTGCTGGAGCCGACGGAAAGAACGCCGACGGGCCGGCGTCTGTTTGATGAAAAGGCGATTGAGACAATTCGTCTGATTCATCATATGAACGATACTGGATATACTCTTCGGGATATCCGGGAGATTTTTCTGGAAAAACGAAAGAATGAACTAAAGGGACAGACCTCATGATGGATTATGCCGCTCAGCAGCGCCGCCGCAATTTGATTGTCGGGGGGTTTGTACTGGTGGCGCTGTGTGCTTTTTTCTGGATGCTGATGGTCTTCGGGGATTTGCCGGTGGCCGTCGGCAAAATGCGCTCGTATGAAGTGCTCATCGAGTTTCCCAATGCACCGGGAATCGGTCGGGATACGCCTGTCCAGTACTGCGGCTACCAAATCGGACGCGTGCTGAAGGTCTCGCCGCCCGTGCTTGTGACCGACCCCAACGGAAGGCCGATCGGACACGTGGTTAAGGCGGTTTGTCTGATTGAGGAGCAGTACAAGGACATCCCCTGGAATGTGGACATCAAACTGATGCGCCGGGGACTGGGCAGCAGTTATATTGAGTTTACCTGGGACCCCCAAAAGCCCCTCGTTCCCAAATACCCGGACAATCCGCAGTCCGTCTATCTGATGGACCGGATGGTGCTGTCGGGCACGACGGGCCTGACGAGCGAATTTTTCCCGCCGGAGGTCCAGAAAAAGCTGGAAAATCTGGTCGATGCGATTGCGGCCCTGGCAACCAATGCCAACCGAATCATCGGAGATGCGGACAATCAGGCCAATATTCGAAAAACGCTTGCCGCCGTCAGCGAGGCCACGGCCCAGGCCCGTGATACGCTCAAATCTGTGCAGCAGTTTACGGATGTCGGCACGGAGCAGCTGACTCGGGTGGCTGATCGGCTCGACACGGCCCTGGCCGAATTCGGGCGCGTCTTTGCGCAGCTCAATGCCGGACAGGGCACCGCCGGCCGGATGCTGACGGATGACCGCCTGTATGAAAATCTGGTGGACAGCACCCTCGAACTCCAGATGGCCCTGGAGCAGATTAAAAAGTGGGCGGCGGAGGCACGCGACCGCGGTATCCGAATCAAATGGTAGTCCCCGGATGCTTCCTCCGCGGTCTGGTTGGAAAGCAGCCGTCGGCCGGTCTTAAAACAGATATTTGAATGACAGCAGGACGGACGGAGCGGTCGAGCGGTAGTCGTTGCAGCTGCCCTGCACACGCAGACGCCGGTTGTATTTCCTGTCGATAAATCCGAGCAGGTTGGTGCCGTCTAATCCCATGCTGATTTTTTCCTTCTGATACCGCAGCCCCATATTCACAAAGACAGCGGCATCATACGCATCCGAAAACCCCTCGTCGATGGTGTCCCGGCTCCTCGCATAGTCCTGGGCACCCGGGAACCCCCAGTAAATGCGGGCGGAAGTCAGCAGAGACCAATTGGGATGGAACTGATAGCCGGCATGCACTTTCGTGATATGGTCGCTCCAGCTGGTGAACCGGTCGCCGGAGACCAGATAGGTGCTCATCCCTTCCCGAAGGTCAAAATCCGTCAGCGTCACATAACTGTGAGAGGCGCTGAGATTCCATCTGTCTTTTTTGTAAGTGAACTCTCCCTCCAGTCCCCAGAACTTCTGAAGACCGACATTGGTTGTAGAGACCGAGGCGACATCCCAGGCGATAATGTCGAGCCGGCTGGCAAAGCCGCTGAAGGCGAACCAGAGGTTGTCATTGTGCTGCCGCTCCCATCGAAATTCGAGATTATCCAGTTCTTCGGCATCGCTGGTGTCCTTTGTTTGAAGCCATCGCAGGCGGGACTCTTCGGCATTCTGCATCCGCACCGATTGAGCAGCGATGAATTTGAGGGTATCCTGCGGAGACAGCGAGTAGACCACGGCAGCGCGGGGAGAATAGAGCATGTCCGTATAAGTATTTTTGTCCGCTCGGCCTCCCAGAAAGAGCGTTACGGAGTCCGTCAGGGCCCACTGCCACTCGCCGAGGCCGGAGTATGTAGCCGTCGTCCAGGCCTCTTTATCCCAGTCATAGGTGTTGATGCGCCAGGCATTGAAGTTTCCGCCGGACATGGAATTGAAACTTTCCAGAGATACCTCCGCGCCAAAGGCGACCGAGTGCCGCTCGTCCGGCGTCCAGCGGCCCAGGGCCCTGGCGAAGAGTTCATCTTCATCATGGCGATTGTAGTTGTTCGAAAAGTCCCGGCGCATATACCGGAAGGTGTCATAACTGAGCAGGTATTCGATGCTGAAGGTGCCGGTCAGCTCCTGCAGATATTTGGCGGTAAAGGTCAGCTGCTGATAACCTGTTCCGGAGGGGGCCTGCTGTCCGGCGGGCTGCCACCATTCCGGCCCCCAGGTCCAGCCGGCGGCAGCCGGGTTGTTATACGCCTCCAGCGGGTTGATGTAGTCCAGCCCGCCCCGCGTCAGCCGTGCCCAGAAGTCAAAGTTGCCGTGGGTGTATTGACCGTGAAATTTGAAGCGCGGGCTTTGGGCCCACGCCTGGTTGTCATTGACCACAGAAAACGGGACCGGCCTTCCCGGTCGGACGGAATACCCGTCACCCCATGAAGTGAACCATTTGCCGGACACGTACGGTGCCCAATCCGGAGAAGCCCCCTCATATTTGTCCATTCCGAAATAAACATACATCCCGCTGTCTTGGCTGAATTTCCGTCCGTGTTTGATTTCCACCGAGCCGAAGTTCTCGATGAGCCCTGCCTTGGCCGTCACTTCCGTGCCCCGGAAGGTCAGGGCGTTTTCCGTAACGATATTAATCACGCCGGAGACAGCGCCCGGGCCGTAAATAGCCGAGCCGGGTCCGCGGATGACATCGATGTGATGAATGTCCGCCAGCAGCGGCAGGTCCCGTTCGCTGAGAGCCCCGTAGTGTCCGCGCTCGTTGAGAACACGTCCGTTGACCAGCAGCAGATATTTATCGTCCCGGTCGCCGGTAATCCCGCGGATTCCCAGATGCGGAAATTCCCATTCCTGAATGCTGTACTGAAGCCCCGGAACATAGATTTCCAGCAGTTCGTTGAGACTGTGGGCGCCGGACTGCCAGATTTGTTCTTTGGTAATCGTCGTAATTGCCGCCGGCGAAATACGCCGTACCGATTTGGTCAGCGTTCCAACCGGCAGGACATCCAGATTCATCAGGTCCACGATGGACATTTCAAACAAGTCCTGCGATTCGGTGTATTCCTCCGCATCTTCCTCCTGCGAAGCACGGCCCCACAGCTGGATTTGCAGGTCCTCTTTCTCCTGCAGCAGCTTTTCGCGCTGCGCATTCAGCTCATTCAGAGCGGCAGTGACTTCTTCAAGTTTTTTCCGGAGAGCGTCGCTGTCGGTCTCTGCCGCCGCAGCCGACAGATTTGCGGAGGTTGTCAGCAGCAGCGCCGCAAACAGCGGCAGCACTCTGGGCGGAACCCAAAAGAGATTGCCGTCCATTCGTCATCTCCTTTTGCTGTCCAGTTCAGCCGATACGCCTGTTTCGGTTTCGTCCACAGATTCGGAAAGCGGCCTGACGGGGCTTTACAGGGAAAAAGAGAAATGCTTGCGGAATTGCCGGGAAAGATGCTTTTTTGCTGAATTTTCGTAAAAAGACGTCCGATAAAGGCGTTATAGCAAACGATTGCTGCCGCCTGCTAAGCACACTTTCTCAGAAAAGAGGAACAGATGCGATGATATTTATCTTCGGGACGGCTCAGCCCTTCAAAGCAAAGGGACTGATGAGGGGCCCATACTGTCTGCGGGCCGCACGGAGCCGCTGTCGGACGGTTTCGAACGTGTCATAAACAATCTGCGGCGTATCCGGCACTTTCTCCCGATAGATTTTCTCCACGCGGTCAAACTTTTCGAGCAGCTTGTCCACGCGGATGGTGAACTGTTTCTCGTAGGACTCTTTGGCGTAAGACTTGTCGAGCTTGTCCTGGAAAAGCGGGACCAGGTCCTCATACCGTGGAATCCACCCGGTCGGGGTTTTAATGGCGTCCAGTTCGTTGTGCGCCCGCCGCTCCGCCCACAGCAGCCAGACCATTTTGTCCAGCTTGCCCGTCAGAAACTCGTTCTTCTCATCCCGCAGAAAATAATTGACGGAGAAAATCGGAGGCGGATTTTGTACGCCGTCGGCAAAATCAAGATTGTTCTGGATATAGCGGCCCAGAGGAATCGACACAAAATCCTGGTTGGCCATGAGATTAAATTTGCGGACACCGGTTTGGCCGAGCGTGGCGGCCGTCGTCTCTGATTCGATGGACGCGCCTTTGGTGATAATCCCTTCGGTCCAGCTGAACGCCTGCTCAATCGGCACGAGCGTGTCGCTGTCGCGTCCGCCGTAAATGACCGCCCCGATGGGCACCCCTTCCGGGTTGTCGGCCTGCGGGTCCAGATTATCCAGTGCCGACAGCCGGATGGTGTAGCGGGCGTTTTTGTGCGAGGGCGGAATCTCCTTGCCCTCTGCATCTTTTTTGCCTTTGTACCATTCCCCCTGAAAATTGATGCCCCGTTCGGGAATCTCGCAGCCCATTCCCTCCCAGTAGGGTTTTCCGTCGGCGATGAGGACATTGCTGAAAATCACTTCTCCCGGTGAAAGCAGCGCCTTGTAAATCACCGGGTCATCCTTGGGATTGACATCGCAGATGATGCCGAAAATCCCCTGCTCGACGTTGGCACAGTACATCCGGCCGTTTCGCTTGCGGAAATAGGCGATATCGTCGCCGATAATGGTCTGTCCCGGCAGCATCGCTGTAGAGGTCTTTCCGCAGGCGGACGGAAAAGCCCCGACGAAATAGGTAGTTCGATTCCGGGGGCCGCGGACCCCCATAATGAACATATGCTCCGCCAGCCAGCCCTCTTTATCCGCTTTCTGGATGGCCAGCCGCAGCGCCAGTTTTTTCAGTCCGACGGTGTTGCCGGCGTACTGCGTGTTGACGGAATAGACGGTATCGGCAATCAAATCGATATAAACACGGCGCTTCTGCCAATGAATCGAGCAGCCGTTTGCATCCGTTTCACCTTCGGAATGAAGGAAGCGGAAGAACTCCCCGTCCGGCGGGAGTTTTTTGAACTGTTCGTAGCCCGGCCGATAGAGAATGCTTTCGCTGTGAGCAACATAGGGAGAATCTGTAATCTGGACACAGGAAATCGAAAAATCGGAGTTTGTCGGCCCCAGGCACCAGAAGCAGATGAGCATCGTCTTGCCTTTCATCGAGCCTTTCAGGTACCCGCGGACCTCTTCCAGTCCTTCGGTGCGGTCAATGGAGTTCAAACTGGCCCCCAGCTCCATATCTTTCGGAAGCAGATACCGTGTGCTGAAGGTATCCCGGCCTTGGTCATTGGGACCGTCGAAATGATAGGTATGCCCGGGGGTTTTCAGGGGAAGTTCACCCCCGCCGTGGAGAGCCATTTGACGCAGCCGGGCATTGTCTTCGGGGCTGCCGCTGAATACACAAATCTTTTCCGGCTCTGTTAATTGAACGGCATCTTCAATAAAGGTGTAAAGGGTTGGGTTGTTGACAGCTTCCAGAAGACGAAGACTCTTTGTGTCCAGTTTTTCTCGGATGAATCTGCTAATTTGGGTCATTTTTTCCCTCGGCCTACTTGTTCATTTTCCCATGAGGACACAAAATCTGCGAGATTGTAGGGAGGACACCGGGAAAAGTCAACCCCAAATCATTTGCTGAAGGCGTTGTTGTGTTTCTGTATTTTGGATGGAGAATTGCCGGTTTCGTCTTTTCCCTGTCAGGGTGGCAGGTATCTGCCCGCATTGTAGAGTAAGGTTCCTGTAATTTTGTCAGGGATTGTACGGCGGGGGGAAGAGAATATAACTAATGGATTTGAAAAGAGATAGAATGGTTTTGGTGCCGCGAAGCTGTCGGTTGGTACATTTTTTGCTCAAGTGCTCCCATCGTAAATGGGTTTCTTGCGGAGCCCCGAAAGGTTGAAAGTAGTAAAGTGGGACTTTTTTGTGAAAAGGAGTCGAGAACTATGAAGATTCGGCCCTTAGCAGACAAGGTGCTTATCCAGAGAGTTGAAGCGGAAAACAAAACAGCCGGAGGAATTGTACTGCCGGATACGGCCAAGGAGAAACCCCGAAGAGGCAAAGTAATTGCGGTTGGAGAGGGCAAACTTCTGGAGGACGGCAAGAGGGCGGAGATGACCGTCAAGAAAGGGCAGGAAGTCCTGTTTGCCAGTTATGCGGGAACCGAAATCAAAATTGACGGCAAAGAATATCTGATTATGGACGAATCGGATATCATGGCCATTATCGAATCGTAAAGCAGGATAAACAATCCAGTTTTTTCGGACAGGAGAAAGGAACGTATGGCAGCCAAAAAGATAGCATACAATACGGAAGCCCGAGCGGCCATTCGCGAGGGAATTCGCAAGCTGGCCCGTGCTGTAAAGATTACGCTGGGGCCGTGCGGCCGCAACGTCATCATTGAAAAATCCTTCGGCTCTCCGACCGTAACCAAAGACGGTGTCACGGTCGCCAAAGAAATCGAACTTGAAGACGCCTATGAAAACATGGGCGCCCAGATGGTCAAGGAAGTGGCCTCCAAGACGTCCAATGTCGCCGGCGACGGAACCACCACGGCGACGATTCTGGCCGAGGCCATTTTTGAGGAGGGACTCAAGAATATCACCGCCGGCGCCAATCCCATTCAGGTAAAGCGCGGCATCGACAAGGCCGTTGAGGCGATTGTCGAGGAACTCAAGAAGATGTCGATTCCCGTCGAGTCCAGCAAGCAGATTGAGCAGGTCGCCACCTGTTCGGCCAACCATGATGCGCAAATCGGCAAGACCCTGGCGGAGGCGATGGAAAAAGTCGGCAAGGACGGCGTGATTACCGTCGAGGAAGGCCAGTCGCTGGAGACGACGGTCGAACTGCTGGAAGGAATGCAGTTTGACAAGGGGTATCTGAGCCCGCACTTTATCACCAATCCGGAAGAGCGGACCTGCGTGCTCGAGAAGCCCTATATCCTGATTCACGAAAAGAAAATCAGCTCTGTCAAGTCGCTGGTGCCGATTCTTGAAAAGGTGGCCAAGCAGGGTCGGCCGCTGCTGATTATTGCCGAGGATGTCGAGGGCGAGGCCCTGGCGACGCTGGTGGTCAACAAGCTGCGCGGCGTCCTGCAGGTCTGCGCGGTCAAGGCGCCCGGCTTCGGCGATCGGCGCAAGGCCATGCTGCAGGATATTGCCATCCTCACCGGTGCCACAGCCCTGTTTGAGGATTTGGGCATCCAGCTGGAGAATGTCGAGCTCAGCCAGCTCGGCCAGGCCAAGCGCGTCACCGTGGACAAGGACACCACGACGATTGTCGAGGGGGCCGGCAAGACCGAGGACATCAAGGGCCGCATCGAACAGATTAAGAAGGAAATCGAGGCCTCGACCAGTGAATATGATATTGAAAAGCTCCAGGAGCGGCTGGCCAAGCTGGCCGGCGGCGTTGCCCAGATTAACGTCGGGGCGGCCACCGAGGCCGAGATGAAGGAAAAGAAGGCCCGCGTGGAAGATGCGCTCCATGCCTGCCGGGCGGCCGTCGAAGAAGGCATTCTGCCGGGCGGCGGGGTCGCGATGCTGCGGTGCCTGCCGGCGCTGGATAAGATTCAGTGCGTCGGCGACGAGTCGATCGGCGTCGATATTGTCCGCCGGGCGGTCTTTGCTCCGATTAAGCAGATTGCCTACAACGCCGGACTGGACGGCTCCATCGTGGCCCAGAAGGTTCTCGAGTCCAAGGACAAGAACTTCGGTTATGATGCCGTCCGCAAGGAGTACGGCGATATGATTAAATTCGGCGTGATTGTGCCGACCAAGGTCGAGCGCACAGCCCTGCAGAACGGGGCGTCGATTGCGTCGCTGCTGCTGACCACGGATGCGGTTGTCAGCGAAATCCCCGAAAAGAAAGAAACCCATTCGCACGGCGGCGGATATTAATTCCCGAGCAACCGGCGGGCCCCTCTTTCGGGGCCCGCTTTTTTAGGGATTTTCGTCATGTTTCAGTTTTTCTTTCAAAAAGACCCGTTTCGTCAGGCCGGACGGTCGCTGGCCGTCGGGGCCCTGCTGACCGGACTTTTCCTTATCGGATTCGGCCTGCTGGTGTTTATTCTGCGTGATTTGTTTGCCTTTCTGGCGGCGGCGGTCTTTTTTGCGGCCGGCTTTTCCGCCATCGGCTATGCTGTCCGGGTGTACTGGCTGACCCGGCAGATGGACCGGGAACGACGGGCCTATCGCGAAAACGTCGAAATCCATTTCCCCGACCTCTGGCAGTAATTCCCGCCCGCTCTTTTTTCTTCATTCGTAATTCTTTATTTTTCATTTGCCCTTGCTTCCCGGCCGCTTTTTTAATTCTTCATTTGCCCTTGCAAGGAAGACAGCCCCGGGCGACAAGCCCGGGGAAAGGGAATGGCGCTTCGTTTTCTTTCTCCCCTCCCTGGCGGGCGGGGCTATCTTTCGGCGGACAGGGTTCAGACGCCAGCGGCCAGTTGCCAGTTATCAGTTATCAGTCATCAGTTATCAGTCATCAGAATTCGTTTGCTTTTTTTGAATCTGTGGAATCCCCGCAATCTGTGGTGAATTGTTTCGGATTTCGAATTTCGAATTTTTCCATCCGCTGGATTCCCGCCTGCGCGGGAATGACGGTGGTCTGCGCGGGAATGACGGCGGTCTGCGCGGGAACGACGGCGGCCTGCGCGGGAAGGACACGGGTCTGCGCGCGAATGACGACGGCTTGGGCGCGGGAAATAGCCCCGGGCGACAAGCCCGGGGAAAGAAACGGCACGTCCCCTACCTGCTCTTTGTCCCCGTCCTTTCGGGCGGGGCTATCTCCCGAGGGACATTGTCCAGATGCCAGCGGCCAGTTGCCAGTAACCAGTTATCAGTCAGTAGTTATCCCACAAATCCATTTGCTTTTCCCTTTCGGTGCCTTTTTTCTTTCCTTTCCTAATCTGTGTCGTCCGTGAAATCTGTGGTGAAATAAAAATTGTTCTCCTTTCCCCAGTCTGTGAAATCCGCGGTGAAAAACTTGTTTCGGATTTCGAGTTTCGTGCTTCGAATTTCGGCCGCCCGGCCGTCGGCCTTTGCCAAGCCCCCTCACATCAAAAAGGAACTTGCCGAAATCTCCGAGATTGTGCTAAACTGGCAGGCTTTCTTAGCCGTAAAAGCCAAAAGGGTAAAAAAACCGTCTATCCAGCAACGGAAAGGTAGTGGTATGAAAAGAGGACTCTTTGGATTCTTTTTTATTCTTATTCCCGGAATTGCGTTAATTTTCGGCTGCAACGAAAGCATGGCCGGCCAGGCCGATGTCGGCAAGACCTCCTTAAAACAGGAAACACCCGCCGCAGCCCCCAGTCCGGGGCCTGCACCGGCCGGACCCGCTAAGCCCGCCGAAACCAAAGAACCCAAGAAAGAAGACAAAAAATCCATCGACGGTCCCAAAATCCTCGTCACCAAAGAATTCCACGATTTCGGCGATATCGGACCGGGCACCTATCACAGCTGCACGTTTACCTTTAAGAATATCGGGAACAAAACATTAAAGATTGACCATGTCCAGAGCACTTGCGGATGCAGCGTCCCCCAGCTGGAAAAGAAAGATTATGAACCCGGAGAGTCCGGTACTATTGAAGTCAGATTTCACGCTCCCACCACCAGCGGAGAAACCAAAAAACAGATGTACATTGTCAGCAATGACCCATCCAATCCGCGGGCTCAGCTGGAGGTCCGTGCAGTCGTCGATGTAAAAGTCCAGACCGAGCCGACCGAGGTCTCGCTGGTGCTCAACAAGCCCAACGCCGGGCTGGGACCCATCCAGATTAAAAGCACGGACGGCAAACCCTTCCGTATTACCAAATTTAGTTCTATGGCGGACGCCATCACCTGTGTGTTCGACCCGAATGCCGCCGCAACAGAATTCACGCTGACTCCCCAGGTGGATATGGATCTCTTGTCCAAAAACCCAACCGGCGTAATGACCATCGAGGTGGACCACCCGCAGGGCGGCATCCAGATGGTCCGATATAATGCCCTTCCGCGATATGAAATCAACCGGCCCCGGATAATCCTCCAGAACGTCAAGCCCGGCCAGAAAGAGCAAAAAGAGGTCGTCATTACCAGCCATTACGGAGAGTCGCTGAAGATTGCCAGCTCCTCGTCCCGCGCCGGCTTAATGAAAATCGTCAAGCAGGAAGTCAAAGACAACGCACTGACCCTGACGATAGAAATCACAGCGCCGGAAAAAGAAGCGGCCAATCGTCGATACTTCTCCGATGAACTGATGATTCGATTCGACAATTCCGCGGAAGTGGAGGTCCGAATCAGCGGCTGGTTTGCGAATTAGGGACCTTTTTTGGCCTGTATCCTCCACAAGAGGCGGCAGAACCTCCGCAATGGGAACCGCCGGCGGGATTATTTGTCTAACACAGCAGGACATGAAAACAGGACTACCATTTTAGGCAGGGAAAAGACGGCCGACTATGCTCAAAGCTCTTCGAATCGCCAGTCTTGCGGCTGTGATAGGCGCCGTCGTCGTTCTGGCGGCGGTAGCTGTACTGGGCTTTCGCGGCGATCCGGAAATCGAGGCCTTTTTGGCCCAGGAAGGGGTGGTTGAGCAGTTCCGCAAAAAAAGCCAGACCGTCCCAGCCGCCAAACCCGATGCCGTTTCCCCGCTGGAGCAGGCCGCCAAGGCCTTTGCCCTGCGGATAGACCCGCCTCCTCCTCCGCCGCCGCCCAAGCCGGTTGAACCGCCCAAGCCCCCGGAGGTCAAACCGCCGGTCGTCCAGCCGCCCAGACCGCCGGAAAACAGACAGCCGACCCTAACGGCCAAGTTTACCCTGATTGCCACGGCCCGTTATACGGACCAACCGGAAAAGTCGATGGCCTTGCTTCAGAATGTCCAGAATGAATACAAATGGTATCGGCAGGGCGACCAGGTCGGCCATCTGGTTATTCACGAAATCAAAGACGGCTCGATTGTGCTCTATCAGGGCGACAAGTTTAACTCTGAACTGTTCATGCCGGCCCCGCCGCCGACAAAATCTCTCCTGAAGTCCGACGGGGCAGTTGCTTCCGCGGCTCCGAGAGGGCCTTCCTCCGTTTCCGTCTCCGGCATTGCTCCGGAATCGAACGAAGAGATACAGGCCGGCACGCTCGGTCCATCCGCCGACGGACAGCCTGACATATCGAGAGCAGCTTCGTCCCGGCCTCCTCGGCCCCAGCCGGCTGCCTCTCCGCCGCGGATTGCGACGACAATCCCAATGCAGGAAGAAGTGCCCACACTCGAGATAGACCCCCAAGAACAGATTCGCTCCATCGAAGAAAGCATAGCTGCTATTGAAAATATTATGAGACAGACTGCTCCTCAGGAGGGACAATCAGAAGAAGAACGTCAGGCCGAACAGCAGGCCTGGCAGGAACTTCTGAAGGTGCTGGCCAAAGAAAAAGAAACGCTGCTTCAGGCCGCCTCAGACGGGGAGCCGTCCGCAGAGAAAAAAACCGACTCTTCCTCGGCAAAAGAGGCGGACGCATCCCGGAAAACTCAATAATCTGTGGAATGAACCCCTTTTTTGTCCGATAGATTTTCAACGAACGTTTTTCCCGTCTTTTCAGGGAACCAGTTCACAAGCCGATGGTCTGAATAAGAGAGAGATTTTTTGTCGGCAGAAACGCCCGGAAAAGTAGTACGGAAAGACCTTTATAACCGATAAATAAAGGATAGTTTTTGGAAAGGCGGCGCCAAGAACGTACGACCTTTCCCCTGGAGTATTTTACGGCAACAGATTGGAGCAGGATATGCACTCGAACGGACACGGCTGCCCGCGGAATCGAAGAAGAATGCGAGTGTTGTTCAGTTTCTTGGCTGTCTGGTTTGTCCTGTATGAACCGGCCCATTCGGCAACGAGGACCTCGGCGCCGAGTGCGGAGCGCAGCCGTCTGTATCGACTGAATCATCGTCCGGCGGAGGAAATGAAGGCCGTCCTGCTCCATCTGGGCATCGGACGCCGGGTGGACGCCCTTTCAGAAAAGATTCTGATTGTCACCAGCAGTCAGCCGGAGGATTTGATTCGGGCCTCCAGTGTCCTTCAGATGCTTGACCAGCCGACCGTGCGGGGGCTCAAGCAATGGCAGCCGTCGGAGGTCGGACTGCCCGGTACGGAGTACCTGTTTGGGGAACTGAAACTCTCGGAGCTCCAGGGGGGTACGCTGCTGGACCCGCCGCCGGGCACTATGGACAATGCCCTGCTTCTGGATGAGCATCAGGGAGGGCTGCTCGCCATCGGAAATGAAACGATGCTGAATCGGCTGGACCAGATTATCAGTCAGTGGACAGCCAAGCGGCAGCCGAAGCCCGTTGCGGTGCCGGCGGAACCGTCGCCCGCTCCTTCAGCCCAGCCGCAGCCGGTCCAGCCGTCCGAGCCGCAAAAAGAACCCAATTTGCCTTCGGCCGAGACGACCGCCGCGGCTCTGCCGGTTACCCCTGCAGAACCGTCCGCACCAACGGAGCGACCTTCAGAAATCCCGGAGCCGGAACCGTCCCCCCAGCCGCAGGATGAAGACTTTTTCAGTCAGGAACTGATGAAGGCGCTGGCGGCGGCTCAGGAAAAAGCCGAACAGCTCCAGAAAGAAATTGAACTCGAAAAGCAGAACGCGGAGGAGGAAGAAGATGCGGCCTTCCTGGAGGTGATTGAAGCCCTGCGGCGACGGGCGACGGGAGAAGAAGCCGCTGCCGAACCAAAAACCGAACCCATTCCGGGCTCTCTGCTGGCCCGTCTGGAGGAGCAGCTGGCTCGACAGGAGCAGCAGATTGCCGAGCTGAAGGCGCTGCTGGCCGAGCGAACCGCCCCCAAAGACTCTAAAATCCGTACGGCCCCCGGTCTTCCCGAACCGGTTATCCCGGAAGGAGAGAAGGAACTGGAGCTGACCATCACCCTGCCGGAAAAGGTGGAAATCACACAGCTGATTGAACTGGTCGGCAAGCAGCTGGGGCTGAACTATATGTACGACCCGACGCAGGTGCGCGGGGACGTGACCCTGAAGATTCACGACGGACGAATCAAAGTCAAAGACACCTATGCCCTGCTCGAATCCGTGATGCGGTTCCGCGGTTTTGTGATGACGCGCCGCGGCAATCTGGTGACGATTGTGCCGGCCGGCCAGATTCGTCAGGCCGACCCGGCGATTGTCTCGCCGGATGAGCCGATTGCACCGGGGGATGTCATCGTCAGCAGCGTCTTTCCGCTCAAACACATCTCGCCGGCAGCAGCCCAGAAAATGCTCACAGACCTGCAGCTGGGAACCTCCTTTGTGCCGGTCAACGAAACAAACACGCTGATTGTAACGGACTATTCCTACCGAATGGACCGCATCAATCAGGTGATTTCCCTGGTGGACGTGGCGGGAGAGCCGAAACGCTTTGCCTTTCGGCAGCTGCAGTACACCTCCGCGGCGGACATTCTGAACAAACTGCGGACCCTGACGGCCCAAATGAGCGGGATTTCCGTCGTATCCTCGGCCGGCACGGAGGATGCCGCCGCCCGTGCGCAGGCCCCGGTGGTGCAGCGGGACGCCCAGGGCCGAGTCATCGCACCGCGCCCGCCGCAGACGCCGCAGCCGACTCCGGCTCCCGCTCCCTCCGCTCCCGCGCAGGAAACGGTCTTTCTGGACACGGACGAGCGAACCAACCGAATCCTGATGATCGGCTATCAGACCCAGATTAACACCATCCAGGAGCTGATTAATACACTGGATGTCCCCAAATACTACCTGCGGTACATCAAAGAATATCCGATTCGGTATGTCGAAGCCACCGAGGTCATTGCCGCATTGAATGAGCTGGGGCTGGCCAGCGTGAGCGTCAGCGGCCAGACGACCGCTCGGCAGACGGCCGCCGCCCGAACCCAGGCCATGCGGGCGGTTCAGCCCGGCCAGCCCGGCCAGGTGGTTCAGCCGGGCGTCGTCCAGCCGATGCAGACAGCTCCGACCGCCGGCGAAGACCAGCCCTATATCTCCGTGCGGCCCAACACCAACTCGCTGCTGGTAAACGCTACCAAAGACCAGCATGAGGCCATTGAACTGGTGATTTCTCATGTGGATGTCAAGCAGAAGGACCAGCGGACGATTCAGGAATACGAGATTCAGAATGTCGATGCCCTGTCCGTTGTCAAGACGCTGGAGGATTTGGGAATTATCGCGCCGCTCAAAAGCCAGACGGGCCAAACCCAGGGCCGCAGCGCCGCCGGTACACGCCAGCCCGCCGGACAAACAATGCAGCCCGGCCAGCCGGAAATGCCGATGCCCCTGGCCCTGCCGACCCTCGAAGGCGAAACCGTCACGGAGCTGACGGCCGCTCAGCCGCAGATTGCGGTTCTCGAATCAACCAACTCGCTGCTGGTGCACGCCACCCCGCGACAGCACGAGGCCATCTCGCTGGTCATCGCCCACGTGGACCGCACGCTCGAGCGGATTTCCACCCCGTATGTGGTCTATCCGCTGGAAAATCAGGACCCCGAGGAGCTGGCCGGGGTTCTCAATGAGCTGATTCAGGAAACCATGCAGCAGCAGGCCCAGAAGTCCTCGCCGGATGCCAAGATTCAGACCGCCCCGACGGCGGCTCTGCCGCTGCCCGCCAAGGAAGAAGAACGCATCCGCATCATTGCGGACCCAAAGACCTATTCGCTGATTGTCTATGCAAACAAGAAGAACCAGCAGTGGATTGGCGACCTGATTCGCGAACTGGACCAGTACCGCCCGCAGGTCCTGCTGGACTGCACACTCGTGGAGATTACCAAAGACGATTCCTTCAAATATGAACTGGAGATTATCTCCAAGACCTACGATGATCTGGCTTTGAGAGCAGGCCCTTCTTCGATAAGCACAATCGGCGGAAACTTCAGCCCCGGCCGGTATGCCCAGGGGCATTCGAAAAGCGGTTCTTTCCTCGGATTCTACAACAGTGATATGATTCAGGCCCTTCTGGACACCGTCCAGACAAAAAAATACGGCCGAATCATGGCCAAGCCCAAAATTCTGGTTAACGACAATCAGGAAGGAGAAATCAAGTCGTCCACCACCACAGCTGTGCCGCAGGAAAAAACCAACGTCCAGCTGCCGGCCACCGGAGGCACGCCGGTCACAACCACGGATGTATCGTTCACAGATTATACCGCCGGGGTTACCCTGAAAATTAAACCCCATATCAGCAAAGGGGATATGCTGCGGCTGGAGATTACCCTGAACCGGACCGACTTTACGACGCGTCAGGATGTTCAGCTGCCCAGCGGGAAGGTGCCCGTTCCGCCGGACCGCCTTTCCACGGACATCACAACGGTTTCAACGGTTCCGGACGGCTCCACGATTATCCTGGGCGGACTGGAAACCATCAACCAGTCCAAAACACACAGCAAGGTGCCGCTGATCGGGGACCTGCCGCTGGTGGGCGGATTGTTCCGAGGTGTCAACAACACCGACAAAGAAGGCAAACTGTATATCTTTGTGAGAGCCAACATCATTCGGCCCGGCGACCGCGGCGGGATGGATGATATGCGCCGGCTTTCCGGACGGAATCGGCGGGCGTTTGAAGAAGAAGAACGGCGGTTCCAGCGAACGGAAGACTGGCCGGGCATCAAACCCAAGCCGATGAGACCGGAACAGGTGCTCGAAGAGGATGAAGTGACAGCCAGCGAGGAAGAGCATTTGTATTAAACCGGCAGGGAAAGGCCGGGCCGGAGAACAGGAATGGATTCCCGCCTTTCTCCTTCGCTGAGGTTTCGAAGGATAGGTCGCGGGGACGGGAGGAATGGATTCCCGCCCCCGTCTGTACGAGGGCAGGCCCTGCGCGGGAATGACAGAAGCGACAGGAAGGACAGAGAAACAGCGGGAAGGACAGGGGCAGCGGGAAGGACAGGGAAACAGCGGGAAGGATAGGGAAACAGCGGAAAGGACAGAGACGGCGGGAACGGCAGAGACAACGCGAAGCAAAGATGGCGAGAAGAACTAAGATTGCGGGAAAGACAGAGAGGTGCGGGAAGGACTGAGACGCGGGAAGGACTGAGGCAATGGGAAGAACGGGAAAACACAGGGACAGAAGCATAAGGACGGATGGAAGCACAAGGATAGAAAAATGCAGGGATGATAAGACATAGGGAATCAAAAAATATTGGGTATGACAGCAAAGATGCAGAAGGACAACAAAAACGCAGGCAGGAGAAGAGATTGACTGAAAGGGGAGAAAAGATTGACTGAAAGGAATGACAAGACAAGGGAAGGACAGCAAGGTGCGGGAACGGCAACAGGGGCGAGTCAACCTGTCACTCCCGCGAAGGCGGGAGTCAAGAAATGACATATTATGTATATATCCTGGCCAGTCGGCGAAACGGCACCTTGTATATCGGAGTCACAAACAATCTGAAAAATCGCGTCTTTCAACATAAAACGGAAAAAGTAGAGGGGTTTACACAAAAATACGGGGTGAAACGGTTGGTTTATTTTGAGACTTTTCGAAATATTCAAGACGCTATTGTGCGAGAAAAACGACTGAAAAAATGGAATCGTGACTGGAAAATCCGGCTGATTGAAGAAAAAAATCCCGCGTGGGATGATTTGTTTGAAAGGGTGTGAAAGGAATGGATTCCCGCCCCCGTCTGTACGAGGGCAGGCCCTGCGCGGGAATGACAGAGACAGCGGGAAGGACAGGGAAACAGCGGGAAGGAGAGGGAAACAGCGGGAAAGATAGGGACAGCGGGAAGGACAGCAAGGTGCGGGAAGGACAAAGAAAAATCGCAGGAAGAACTTTAAGAGGCAGCAAGGGCGGCAGAGAACAAAAAAGACCGCCGGATGTGAAAATGGCAAATGCAGCCGGAATAAAAGGCCGGCTGGAAGAAGAAATAAAATAAAAACATGAAAGAATTATTAATCGAGACGGCCCGACGGACCGGGATTATCAAGCCGGAGGCGCTGGAACAGTACCTGGCCGAGCACGCCGACGATGCGCGCCGCATCGATGAGATTCTGCTGTCGGCGCCGCAGTTTACGGAAGAGGCGGTCCTGCGGCTTCTGGCGGAAACGCTGGGGCTGGAGTATGTAGAGGAAATCGACGCCTCGACCGTGCCGGCGGCGTTTATCGAGGCGGTGCCGGCACCGTACGCCCAGCATCACTACCTGATCGGCTTTTACCGCAACGGGCAGGAGGATGTGATTACCATCGCCGTGGCCAATCCGATGAATCCGCTGGTGGTGGACAACATCGCCCGCAAGCTGCACAAGCCCGCCGAGATGGTGGTCAGCTCCCGGGCGGCCATCACGGCGGCCATCGACGTGGCCTATGAACAGAAAAACACGGTCATCGAAGAGGTGGCCGAGGAGCTGGACTCGCAGAATCTGGACCAGCTGGTTGATGAGGCCCAGAGCAGCGACGACCTGCTGGATGTGGTCAACCGTCCGCCGGTCATCCGGCTGGTCAACGACATCCTTTTCCGAGCCCTGCAGATGCGGGCCAGCGACATTCACGTCCATCCCTACGAGAACAAAATCCAGATTCGCTACCGCATCGACGGCATCCTGTACGATACGCTCACGCTCAACCGCAATGTGCTCTCGCTGGTGATTTCGCGCATCAAGGTGATGGCCGGAATGGACATCGCCGAACGGCGGATGCCGCAGGACGGACGCACGAGCGTGCGCATCGGCCAGCGGGAAATCGACCTGCGCGTCAGCACCGTGCCGACCAGCTACGGCGAGCGGGCGGTTCTGCGAATCCTCGACAAAAGCACGGGGCTGCTCACGCTGGAGGAGCTGGGGCTCTGGAAAGAGGATAAAGAGGCCTTTGACCGGATGATCAACCGCACGCACGGCGTGATTTTTGTAACCGGACCGACCGGCAGCGGCAAAAGCACCACGCTGTATGCGTGCCTGAACCGCATCAACGCCGTCGAAAAAAACGTGATGACCGTCGAAGACCCCATCGAATACCAGCTGGAGGGCATCAGCCAGATGCAGGTGTCCGCCAAGAAGGGGATGACCTTTGTCAACGCCCTGCGGCATATCCTGCGTCAGGACCCGGATGTGATTATGGTCGGCGAGGTGCGCGACCGGGAGACGGCGGCGATGGCGATTCAGTCCTCGCTGACCGGGCACCTGGTGTTCAGCACGCTGCACACCAACGACGCCGCCGGCGCGGTCAGCCGGCTGCTGGATTTCGGCGTCGAGCCCTATCTGGTCAGCTCGTCTTTGATTTGCGTGCTGGCCCAGCGTCTGGTGCGCAAAATCTGCCCGGACTGCAAAACCGTCTATCACCCGAACGCACAGGAGCAGCGCGAGCTGGGCCTGACCGATATGCCCGCCGGCGAGTTCTTCTACACCGGACGCGGCTGCAGCAAGTGTTTTGACACGGGCTATCGCGGGCGAACGGGAATTTATGAACTGATGATTGTAAATGATGAGATTCGGGAAATGATTTACCGATGCGAAACGGCCGGGGCGATAAAGAAAAAAGCCCTCGAATACGGAATGAAGACGCTGCGGATGGACGGAGCCCGCAAGGTGCTGGCGGGCATTACCACCATTGCCGAGGTCCTGCGGGTTACCCAGTCCGACAGCATGTAAGAGAACAAAAAAACCACAGATTACACAGATTGCACAAATACAAATTAAAAAATCCGTGAAATCCGTGGTTCCATAAAAATACCAGGATAGTCCAGTGCCGAGATTCAGTTATACAGCAATCGGGAGCAGTCAGAAGACGGAAAAAGGCGTGATTTCCGCCGAGAACGCCTTTGCCGCCCGCAAGATGCTGCGCAGCAAGGGTCTGCACCCGACGGAGGTCACGCAGATTACCGCGGAAACGGCCGGACGGTCCTTCCACTCGGTATTCGGCAACAAGAAAAAGACCGTGGCGGCGTTTACGAAAGAGCTGGCGACGATGCTGCGGGCGGGCATCAAACTGACCGATGCGCTGTCCGTGCTGATTCAGCAGATTCCGGACCCGCAGCTCAAAAACGCCATTACGGACGTGCGGGACCGTGTGGTGACGGGGGAGTCCTTCGCCGAGGCGCTGAGCGAATACGAGGCGTATTTTGACCTGATTTACGTGAGCATGATGCGGGTCGGCGAGGTCACCGGCACGCTCGAAGAGAGCTTAACCACCATGTCCGCCATGCTCGAAAAACAGCGGCAGCTGGAAGAGAAAATGACAACCGCGATGATGTATCCGGCCATCCTGCTGACCCTGTGCGTGGTGGTGGTGCTGGTGATTATGATTTTCTTCCTGCCGCTGATTACCAGCGAGCTGGTCAAGGTCGGCCAGACGCTGCCGCTGACAACCCGGGTCCTGATGAAAACCTCCGACCTGCTGACCAGCGCCTGGGCTTTTGTGATTCTGGGGATTCTGTTCGGGCTGGGCTGGCTGTACAAGCGGGCCGTCCGGACCGAGCGCGGAGCGGCGCTGCGCGACCGCCTCCTGCTGGCCCTGCCGGGGTTCGGCCCGCTGCTCAAGCAACGGATTGTCTCCCGTTTTGCCTCCACGCTGGCCACGCTGCTGGGCTCCGGGATGTCGATGGCCGAATCGCTGCGGGTCGTCGCGCAGGTGACGGGCAACGCCGTGATGGCCGAGGCCGTCCGCCAGGCCCGCGAGCGTATTCTGTCCGGCTCCGACATCGCCACGCCCCTGCGGGACAGCGGCGTCATCAGCCCCTCCATCGCCCATATGATTACCGTCGGCGAAAAAAGCGGCGAGCTCGAACAGATGCTTCGGATGATCAGCCAGAATCTGGAGGCCGAATCCGACCTGGTCATCGAGCGGCTCAGCAAATTCGTCGAGCCCCTGATTATCATCCTGATGGCCGGACTGATTGGACTGATTGCCTACGCAACGATGGTTCCGATTATCAAATTTTCCGTTACGCAGTTTTAAGTCAAACGGAGGCAGCTATGAAACACACAAACAGACGAACAAAAGGATTTACCCTGGTGGAAATCATGGCGGTGGTGCTGATTCTGGCCCTGCTGATGGGCATCGCCGCCAAGAACTTTATCGGAATGACCGACAAAGCCCGCGTGACAACCACCAAGGCCACGCTCAAGCAGCTGCATCAGGCCGTCAACATGTTCAAACTGGACACCGGCCGTTATCCCACGGAAGAGGAAGGCCTGCGGGCCCTGATTGAGCCGCCCTCGGATGTCACCGGCTGGACCGGCTATCTGGAAACCACCGATGTCCCCAAAGACGCCTGGAAAAATGACCTGGTGTACATCCTCAATCCGGAAAGCGGCAAGCCCTTTGTCATCATCAGCTACGGAGCCGACGGCAAAGAAGGCGGCGAAGGATACGATGCGGACCTGTACAGTACCGATGTGGATTAGCCGCCGCGGCTATGTCCTGCTGGAGGTGCTGATTGTGGTGGGCCTGATGGCGTTTCTGCTGTCGCTGGGGGTCATCAGCTACAGCAGTCTGTGGGGAAACCGGCAGTTCCAGAAACAGGCCCAGGAGCTGGTGAACTTGTTTCAGATGGCCCAGGAGGCCGCCGCCCAAAGCGACCGCCGCTATGCGGTTGTCCTGGATTTTGTCGAGCGAAAATATGTCCTTCGGCAGTTTGCCACACTGGATTTGCAATCCATACCGGAGGACGAAGCAATCATCTATACCGGCTATTTTACAGACCGATTCCAGTTAGACTATGTCCTGTATGATGACCTGGAAGATACACGGGAAAAAGAAAACGTCACAGAGGCCCGCTTTTACGCAGGCCGTTCCGGCTGGCAGTACGGCGGCAAGGTGGTTGTCCGCGACGGAGAGGGCAACCCCTGGAGTATCGTTATCTCGAGGATGGTCCGGCCGGTCCGACTGGTGGAAGGCGATGTGCCCATCCTGCTGCCTGTGAAACCCGATGAGATGCGTTTCTAAACAACCTGTTCGCTCCCGCGGATTTACGCTTGTGGAAGTCGCAGCGGCCCTGGCCATCCTGGTCGGTCTTTTGACCTCCGCACTGGTGGTGATGACGCAGGCCGTAGGGGCTTCTATGGAAATCATCCAGCGCCGCAAGGCCTTCGAAACCGCCCGGGAAAACCTCGAATCCCTCCTGACCGTATCCACCGTCAGCGACCGGATGGAAACCGGCTACAGCGAACGCTATCCGGAAATCCGCTGGGAGGTAAGGATAGAGCCCTTTTACGAACCTATCAGCAATCGAATGTGGGTTCGGGCCGTCAGCACCGCCTTTTACCGCGACCGCGACGACCGGGAACAGACCGTCGAGCTGGAACACTGGCTGACGGGCCTGTCCGCCGAACAGGTCAAACAAATCCTGGCCCAGCAGGAACTGGAACAGAAGATTCTGGACGAACTGCACGGCCAGGAGGAAAAAACCTTCGAGGAAATGGTCAAAGTCTGCCTGCAGCAGGCCGGACTGGATGCCGCCGCCTATGAAAACCTTGTTCAGCGGCAGCGGCGGCAGAAAGTCGCCTATCTGATTGAGCACGGTCTGGGAGAACCGTACAATCACTGGGTCGAAATGCTCGAAAACGAAAAGTCGGCCTTTCTCCAGAAGCTCGGCGCGGATTTCGACCAGCTCAACGAGTGCATCCGCTACCTCCGCGCCAACCCGGAGCTGCTCCCCAGCCGCGGCGGCCCTCTGTCGGACACCGCGCAGACGACCCGACCGAATGAACCGAAGCCCCCAGCCGACAGCAAATCCGATTCTGAGCCGGACAAACCGGATACACCCGCAGACGAAAAGAAACAGGAGCCCTCGGCGCCTGCTCAAGAGCCCGACTGTCCTTTCGACTGCAGCCGGATTGACCCGTCCCTGAAAGCCCTGATTTGTCAGCTGACGGGGTGCTGCTGCAATTGACGACGATGCGATGCCCAAACAGACAGCCTGTTCGACCCGGCGGTTTCTCGCTGGTGGAAATGCTGGTGGTGGTCGCCCTGGCGGCGATGATTCTCATCGGCGCGCTGGGGGTCTATCAGCGTCTGCGGGCGGATGCCTCCGTCCTGAATGACCGACTGGACGAACGCCGCCTGGCGGAGGAGGTTCTTCAGCGGATTGCCGAAGACATCGACCGCATCGCCGCTCCCGGCTTCGACGCGTCGGTCCAGATTCGCAACAAGATTGACAACGGATTCGCCTCCGCCCAGCTGACCCTTGAATCCAGATTCTACACCGGCCAGCCCCCGCAGCCGCGCATCTTTGAGCGGGTCATCTGGCAGACCGCCTATAACATGGAGGAGGGCGGACTGATTCTTTATCGAATGCATACCGGACTGGCCCTTGAGGACAAAGTCCTCGAAGAAAACAAAACACCGGCGGAGCGGAATCTTTTTATCCCAACGGCGTCGGGACTGACCTTCTTTAAAGTGGAAGCTGTCCAGGAGCAGCAGACCGCCGCCGTCTGGACCACACCGGACCTGCCGAAGGGAATCCGGATTTCCGTTTCCTTCGCCCCGCTGGAGGAAGGCCCCGACGGCCGCTGGTACGTCCCGGAGGAAAAGATTCTCCAGCGAACCGTCGCCGTCAATCGCCTTCGTCCGATTGCGTACCGTTTTCGTCCGAGGGTTCTGGACGTCAATGACTTCCTGCCGCCGGAAGAATCCGCTGTTCAGGAGCCGAATCAGATTCAGACAAGACTGACCCGATAAAATGAATCCATGTAAAACAACATCCTGGTCAATCGAAAAGCCGCACCGGCGGGGCCTGGTCCTGGCGGTGGTGCTGATGATTCTGGTGGCCCTGACAGCCCTGACCGCCGCCTTGAGTCTGTTCGTCAAGCAGACCCAAAGACGCGTGAACTACATGATTGACTATCAGCGGGCCCGATACGCCTGCGATTCAGCACTGAAATACATCCTGTCGGTCCTGCCCGAGCAGCGGTACCGCGTCATCTCCCGCGAAGGGCTGCCCGATTTCTCCGACCTGTTCTGGCTGTCGGAGGAAGATTACGCCGCCTATCTGCAGGCCTGGCTGGACATCGCCGAGGATGACAAAATCCAGCAGGTAATAGAGCTGTCCGGCCTGACTGAGGAAGAGCCGGCGCCGCAGCCGGAACGGTCGCTGGCGGAGATTCTGGCGGCCCTCGTGCAGCGAATGACAAATCCGAACGCGGCGGAGGAGACGGCCGCCGTGAACGAACCGAAGCCTATTGACCCGCTGAAGCTGGTTGTGCCGGGGCCGTACGGCCAGCCCTGGCCGCTGGTGTCAAAACCGATCGAACTCAATTTCGGAGAGGCTGTCGTCACCATCGAAATCGAGGACGAAAACGCCAAGATGCCGCTGGGCTGGGCTGCCTCCGGCAATAAGGCCGCCAAAGCGGCCCTGACGACATTTTGTGAGTGGATGTCGATGACACCGGACGAAATCGAAGACCTTCACAAACAGTGTGCCCGGATTCAGGAGCAGAAAACCTTCGTGATTGACCCGCAGCCGATTCTGATAAAAGCCCGCACGGCCGCCGCCGCTCAGCAGGCTGCCCAGCAGGCCCCTCAGCCGGCCGGCACCACGTTCCGCACCACCCGACGCCTGCCCGGACAGGCCCCGGAACAGGTTGCCCCGCCGCCGCAGACCCAGCCGGCCGCACAGACCACCGACATTCTCCGCCCGGCTATTGCCCATGCCGCTGACTTCGGCAAACTCTTCCACAGCTCCCTGCTGGACTTGGAGGGGCTGACCCGCAGCCGCATTGACACCGGAAAACGAAACGAATCGCCCCTGAAATACCTGGGCCTGTGGGGCTCTCAGGAGGTGAACATCAATACAGCCCCCCGGCAGGTGCTCGAGGCAGCGTTTATGATGGTCGCTGCCGAACCGGAGAATTTGGCCAAAGCCGTCATCGAGCGCCGCCAGACCAAGCCCTTTGCCTCGCTGCGCGAGCTGGAGGAACTGGTGCCGGAAGAGGCCCACCGAATCCGCGCGGCGGCTCCGTATTTGACAACCCAGAGCGTTTTTTTTCAAATTCGAATTGTCAGCCGCTGCGGAAACGCCCGCTGCGCCGCGGTGGCAACCGTATTTAAAGATCAAAAGCAAGTGGAAACCCTGGCTGTCCTCTACAGCCGTTAAAACTGCAGGAGAATAGATGTGGAACCGAAACTGGTAATCGGCATCTGCGTCGCCCGGCAGGAAGCCGATGTCGTTGTGCTGGACCTGAGCAAAGCTGAGCCGGCCGCGGCGGACTGTTTTCGCGTCTGCCCGGAGGCGGACCCCTCCGGAGCCCTCTCGCTGGGGGCTGCGGTCGGGCGGGCCGTCCGCGCCAGAAACCTCGTGTACGAGGAAGCCATTGTCTCGCTTCAAAGTGATTTTTACGCCCAGTACCCGCTTCGCTCCGCTTTTGCCGAACCGCGGCAGATTGACGCAACCATCAAATACGATGCCGAGGAGGCCTCCGCAACCGATGCCGCCTCGCTGGCAGTGACCTATGAAATCGTCCGGGTGCGTCCGGACGGCTCGGATGTGATGGTCTATGCCGCCGACCGCCAGACGCTCACCGACCTGCTCATGGACCTGCAGGGGGAGGGGCTGGACCCGGTGATGATGGAGCCGGAAGGAGTTTCTCTCGCACGGGCCCTCGAACAGGTGTCTCCATCGTTTCGGGAAACAAACTGTCTGCTGGTCTGGCTGTGCGGCGGACAGTGCCTTCTGCTCAAAAACACCAACAAAGGAAAGGCCGCCTACTTCCGGCGGGTTCTGCTGGCCGGAAAAGACGACAAAACGGAACCGCTGGCCCGGCAGATTCAGCTCACCCTGGCCGGATGGGCCTTCGGCGAATCGATTGACGGCATCGTCCTGACCGGACAGCTCGAACATATCCGACCGGAGGTTCTCTCCCGGAAACTGGCTTATCCGGTCCGGACGGAAGAGCTTCACTGGCCGTTTGGACAGACCGCCGAACCAACCCTGACGGCGGCCGCCTGGGGAGCGGCCCTGTCCGCGCTTCATCGGGCCCGACGGGCGGATTTTCGGCGCGATTTCCTGCCGTATCAGGGCCGCCGAAAAATGCTGCAGAAATCGCTGCGGATGCTGAGTATTTCCCTGACAATCATATTTGCAGCGATCGGATTGTATTTTCAGATGAAGTCGCTGCGGCTTCAGAACTATATCGCCCGTCTGGAGGACAAAATCACCGCCGAATACAAAGGGTGCATGTACGGCCAGAAACCCCCGCCCAACCAGCCGATTCTGACGCGTCTTCGCAGCGTGCTTCGGCAGGTTCGTCAGCGGCAGGAGGGCTTCGGCGGCGGCGACGAAGGCTCCGTCCCGGCCCGGCTGACCTTCCTGATGGAGGCCCTGAACAAGACGCCCGCCTCGGTGGACCTGCAGATTCAGCAGATTTCCATTACGGAGCGCACCATCCGCCTCATCGGCGACACCGACGGACGGCGCAGCACGCTCCAGCTGCTGGATGAGTTCAAAAAGCATCCGAAACTGGATGTGGAAAGCAACCAGATTTCCCCGGCCCCGCCGCGGGATAAGTTTGAGATTGTCCTTCAGACCAAAAAGGAAGGAGGTGCCGGATGAAAAAGGATTTCTGGAAACAGCCCGACTTTTTCTTTCTTCTGCTGCCGGCGCTGGCGGCGCTGTGGGCCCTGCTCAGCGGCCTGGTTTTTTATCCGCGCCACAGCAAGGCCTTCAGCGACAAAAAGACCCAGTATGCCGAAGCGGCGGCCCTGATTGAACAGATTTTGCAGCTGGAGCCGGCCCGCATTCACTATCAGGGACAAACCGGCCAGTCCGGCGATTTTGACTATACCGTCGAGGTGGACCGCTTTGCCAAGGAGCTGGGAATCAGTTCCGGCAGCTATACCCTGAACGTGCGGCAGGCCCTCAAACAAAAAGGCAAAACTCGCAGAAGCGCCGACTTGTCCTTCAAATCCGTCAAGATTGAGACGGCAGCCGGCTTCCTTTCGGCAATGCTGGCCCGCTGGCCCGATTTGCAGTGCGAACAGATTGCCCTCGATAAAACCGGCACCGGCAAAAACGAATGGAATGTCAAGCTGCGGCTGGTCTATATTTACTGACCGTCAGCGGCCCAGCATAATCTGCAGGCACAGGTCGTTCAATTCATCCAGCTGCTTCTGGAGCTCATCCGGCTGCACCGTTCCGCCCTTGAGGGCTTTCTGGAGCCGGCCGGCCTTGTCCGCCAGAGCAGACCGACGGAACCGCCGCCCCAGCTCCACCAGGCGCCCGGCATGGTTCGCCAGCGTTTCATAGTCGCTGCGGGCATAGCATTCCCGAATCTGCTCCGTCAGAACCGGCAGCGCTTCATACAAATCCTCCGTTCCCTCCGCTTCCGAGGCAGCGGGCTCTTCCGAAACCGAGGAGGCCGCCTGGACGGACAGAAACGACCGAAGCGTTTCATACAGCTGGCCGCGGGAGACGGGCTCAACCAGCACGGCATTGCAGCCGGCAATCTTAAACTGTTCGGCGGTCTTGCGCGACGAATCGCCGGTAATCACCACGATCGGAAGATGCTCATCGGCGTTGCGGAGTCGGGCCGCCGCCTTGCGGGCGTCCTGAACCTTTTGCAGGGCAATCAGCGCCAGGTTGAACGGCTTTTGTTGGTGCCCTTCGAGGGCCTCGCGAAGACTCTGAACCACGCACACATCCAGACCGGCCCGGCGCAGCAGCAGCGAGGCGTGAACGGGATTCGGCGGGTCGCTGTCCAGCAGAAGGACGCGGCCGATGCACCCGATATGGCGGTCATCCTCCTGCGGCACAGCAGCAGGAGCCGACGGGTCCGCCGCCGATGTGCTCTGAACCGGCTCTACAAAGCACGGCAGAATCAGAGAAAATGTGCTCCCTTTTCCCGGCTGGCTGGCCAGTTCCACATGACCGCCCAGCAGTCCCATCAGCCGGCGCGTGATGGCCAGTCCCAAACCGGTGCCCCCGTATTTGCGGCAAATCGAAGAATCCGCCTGGGTAAACGACTCGAAAATCAATGATTGTTTGGCCGGTTCGATGCCGATTCCTGTATCCTGCACATCAAACCGAATCCGTTTTTGACCGGCCGCCGTTTCCGGATACACACGAACGGCAATAAACCCTTTTTCCGTGAACTTGACGGCGTTGCCGAGCAGATTCAGCAGGCATTGGCGCAGCCGCATTGGGTCCGTGTACACAACCCCCGGAAGGTCCGGCGAACAGTCCACACGAAACTCCAGTCCCTTGGAGCGGGCGGTATGCTCCATCAGCTCCGCCGCCTCACGCACTACCTCGGCGCACGAGCAGGGCACCATTTCGATATGCAGTTTTCCGGCCTCAATTTTGGAAAAATCCAGAATCTCATTGATCAGCGTAAGCAGATTGGAGGCGGAACGCTGGATGGTCTGGACATATTGACGCTGTTCCTCCGTCAGCGCCTCTTCCTGCAGAATGTCGGCAAATCCGAGAATGGCGTTCATCGGCGTCCGCAGCTCATGGCTCATATGCGCCAGAAATTCGCTTTTGGCTCGATTGGCCGCCGCGGCCTCCTCCGCCAGAATACGGGCCCGTTCGGCGGCGGCGCGAAGCTGCCGATTGGCCTGTTCAATTCGGCGGTTGGCCTGATGCAGCTCATCTTCTGCGGTTTTCTGTTCCGTAATATCCTGAGCAAAGACAATGACGCCAGCCACCTGCCCGTTTTCATCCCAATAGGGGATCCGGTCCGCCAAAACCCAGCGGACACGGTTGTCGGCCGTGACATATTTGCGCAGCTGCTTATAGAGGGGCTGACCGCTCAGAATCACCTGCATATCCTTTTCGAGGGCCTTCTGAGCACCGTCCGGGAACAGCTCATAATAGTTTTTTCCAATCAGCTCCTCGACGGACAAACCGACGGATTCGGCGGCACAGCGGTTGGCCCGCAGAATCGTCCCCTGACGGTCGCGGTACCAAATCATCGCCGGCACAGAATCAAAAATAGTATGGAAATCCCGCTCCAGATGCTCCAGTTTTGCCTGAAGCCGTTTTTGCTCTTCAAGCGCCTGCACCCACTTTTGGTGAGTCTCCCGCAAAAGTGTTTCCGGCGGCATCGCCCCATTCGAGGGCGACGACGCGGACTGAGAAGAACGCTTTTGTTCGGTTCGGTCTGTACGAAACATTTCAGACGGTCCCTTTCCGCAGGCCTTTTTCTCACGGCGGATTTGCCGGCTGTCCGAACATTCCAAATCAGACACCTTGCCCGTCAAAATCCGAAAAGACTGAATCCGCCGACAGCCTTGCCGAAAGAAGACATCGTCCAAAAACGGAATAGACTTAACAAACCGAAGAGAAAAAAACTCTCCCCTCCCGTCCGATAAAAAGACCGCTGACAATATGGACCGTCGCCTACGGGCTGTGTGAGGTCAGCCCCTCCTGAACGGCATATTTCGTCAGACCGGCAATCGTGCGGATATTCAGTTTCTGCATGATATGCTCGCGGTGAGAATCCACCGTTTTGGGGCTGAGATTGAGAATCTGAGCAATCTGTTTGGTCGTATGCCCTTCAGCAACCAGCTGGAGGATTTCCCGTTCGCGGGAGGTGAGAACGTCCCGCGTCTGCCAGTTGGGATTGGTAAGCATATTCACATAGTCCGTGAAAACCACGGAGGCAATCTTGGCACACAGATAGGTTTTGCCCTGCATAATGGTATCCAGACCGGTCAGCAGCTCGGAAAAAGCGGACTCTTTGAGCATATACCCGCTGGCCCCGGCCTTAATCATTTTGGCAACCATCGATGCGTCCGAATGGGTAGACAGGGCCAATATTTTTAGGTTGGGGTTGTCGGCCAGCATCTGCTGGGCGGCGTCAATCCCGTTGAGATTCGGCATCCCGATATCCATAATCACCACATCGGGCTGCAGATTCCTGACCAGTTCCACGGCCGTCCTTCCATCTCCCGCCTGCCCAACCACCTCAATATCCGAACGCCGCTGCAGAAGAACACACATTCCCTCCCTGACAATCTGATGATCATCCACCAACACGATTCGCATTTGTTTCTCCCTGCCCAAAGAGCCCTTCGCCACTCCTGTCTTTCACCGATTCGAAAACGGCTCTTTGAAAGAATTGTCCTCTTTCTGACCCTGAAAAACGATTTATATATTTGTTTGCAGAAGAGATTTGCTCTTCCGCAGCCCTGTTCAATGGTAACACCGCATCTGCTGTCAATCGGGGCGACAGGACTTGAACCTGCGACCTCTTGACCCCCAGTCAAGCGCGCTAGCCAAACTGCGCCACGCCCCGAAAATCTCCTGCAATTTAGTATCAGAAATCCTTATTTTATGCAACAAAGCACAAAAAAACAAGTTTTTTGTTCAAAATTCACAAACCTTATCGATTTTGCGGGTTTTGCGGAGGACTCGGCTCAAAAAGGAGGGCGGCGGAGTTGATGCAGTAACGAAGGCCGGTCGGCGGGGGACCATCCTCGAAGACATGCCCCAGATGCCCCCCGCAGCGGCTGCAGAGAACCTCAGTTCGAACCATTCCATAACTGCGGTCGATGCGGCGGATGACGCGTCCGGCCTTCTCAACATCAGAAAACGCCGGCCAGCCGCAGTGAGACGGGTATTTCGTTTCAGAAGAAAACAAAACCTGCCCGCAGCCGGCGCATTTGTAAAGCCCTTTTTCAAAGTGGTCGTTGTAAACCCCCGTATAGGGCTGTTCCGTCCCTTTTTTTCTCAAAATATAGTATTGTTCCGGGGTTAAAATCCGCCTCCATTCGGCATCCGATTTGATGACTTTCTCGGACGAATTTTCAGAGGCTTCATTTGGGGCAGGGTCAACTTGGCTCATTGGTTTGTTCTCTCCAACCCGGTTCAGCCAAAAAACTGTGGAACTCCACGGCAAGCCGAACGGCAGCAAAAACCCAAAGACCCCTGTGGCAGCCCAGAAAAACATCGCCTTATCCAACGTTCCCGCCGAACATCCCTCCCCCACAAGCTCACCCCGCCGTCCGCACGGCAGGCCGTACCAAACTAAGGAGCCGCCGGAGTTCTTGAGGACGCAGGGGCAGACGGGCTTTGCTGTTGAGAAGGCTGAGGAACCTGTATGACTACACCCATCTTGCCGAGATGTGCGGCTACATCCGGCTGATACGGGTCAATCTGGATGCTTCTTCGGAGATACTGCTCGGCCTGAACGTAATCCTTTCGATTCAAATAATAGATTCCGATTAGTTTATGAAGCAGAGCCGAATTGGGAGAACGGGCCAGGCCTTTCTGGTAGCAGGTCAGGGCGTAATCATCCAGCCCTTCGGCCTGGAAAGAGCGCCCCAGCAATGTCAGCGATTCCGCGGAGCCGCCGGCCTGCTCAATAAACAGCTCCGCCGCAACCTTCATCCGATCAAACTGCCGCAAATCCCTGTAAACACGTACTTTCGCGGCCTGTGCAGGAAAATGGACCGGGTCAAACTGAAGGGCAAGTGTAAACTCCCAGGCAGCCCGGTCCAGCTGTCCTTCCCGCTGATAGATTTTGCCGAGCTGATAGTGGGCCTGCGGATCGTCAAATTTTCGGTCCAAACGGCGAAGAAGCTGAGCTTTATCCGATTCAATTACATCCGGATTTATGCGGTCCGTTCGAGGACTTGCGTTTTGACAGCCGCAGAACATCCCCACGCTTATCAGGAACAATCCCGCAATCGTTTTATTCATATTGCTGCCTCCCTTGCACCAGTTTCGGCAATCCTTTTTCTTTATCTATCGGCTCGACCGATTATTCTGGACCAGCCGAACTGGTTTTGCAAGAAAAAATTCTGCTTCCTCAGTGCCCTAAATATCCAGATTCTGCACCTCGAGTGCGTGTTCCTGAATAAATTTTCTCCGCTTTTCGACATCATCCCCCATCAGAATACTGAAGAGCCGGTCGGCCTCGCCGGCATCATCCATATCCACTTTCAGAAGGGTGCGGCGCTTGGGGTCCATCGTCGTTTCCCACAGCTGTTCGGAGTTCATTTCGCCCAACCCTTTGAACCGCTTGATTTCAATATCCTCCGAACCGATTTTCCGAATGACCGCCGGAATCTGGTCAAGCGAAGGTACCGGATAGGATTTCTCGCCTGATTTGACCTCAAATTTCTCCCCTGACTCCTCCAAATCCTCTGAACGAGACGGCCGCTGGAGAAAATCGGTCATATCCATCTGGAACCCTTCCTTCAGCCGTTCGTGAATCTCATTGAGCCGCACAACCTCGTGGAGCTCCTCCGCCAAAAACCCTCCGGCTGCTTCATTGTCCTGTTTTTCCGACGAGGCGGCGGACAATTCCTCCTGACGTTTTTCGTATTCCTCTTTGGTGTAGAAAAATTCACTCTGTCCCTGCGAACGGATATGATAGACCGGAAGACGGGTCCCGTCGAAATAATTTTCCACAAACTCGCGGAATACAATCCCGCGCCGCTCCAGAACCGAGATGCTCCGTTCTGCATCATTGAGAATCTTCACCAGCAGGGCCAGACGGGCTTTTTCGATAATCTGCGGCGGCTGACCCGGCTGGCGGACAACCAGACTGGCCCCCTCCAGGCCGCGGTTCTCCACAAATTTTCTCATCTGGGCTTCACTGAGAAGGTACTGGCTCTCTTTTTTCCCTTTTTCCTGGATTTCGTACAGCGGCGGCTGGGCAATATAAATCTTGCCGGCCTCAATCAGCTGCGGCATCTGCCGGAAGAAAAAGGTCAGCAGAAGCGTACGGATATGGGCCCCGTCCACGTCGGCATCGGTCATCAGGATAATCTTGCCGTACCGGCATTTGGTAATATCGAACTCATCCGCCCCGATGCCGGTGCCCAGCGCACTGATAATGGTTCGGATTTCCTCATGCCCGAGCATCTTTTCCAGACGGGCCTTTTCCACATTGATAATCTTTCCCTTCAGCGGCAGGATGGCCTGGTGCTCGCGGTCGCGTCCCGACTTGGCCGAACCGCCCGCCGAGTCGCCCTCTACGATAAAAATCTCCGTATTGTCCGTCTGCCGGCTGGAGCAGTCCCACAGCTTGCCGGGCAGGTCCGCGCCCGTAAGGGCTCCTTTCCGGCGAGTCAGCTCGCGGGCCTTTCGGGCGGCTTCGCGGGCCGCCGCTGCCTGAATGGCCTTGGAAAGAATCGCCCGGGCCGCCGACGGATTTTCCTCCAGATAGATGGACAGCTTCTCGTTGACTACACTCTGGACAAATCCTTCCACTTCCGGATTGGACAAACGGACCTTTGTCTGGGCTTCAAAATGCGGGTCGCGGAGTTTGACGCTGATGACGGCCGTCAGCCCCTCGCGGAGGTCCTCGCCCGTCGGCGTAATATTCTTAATCATGTTTGCGCTGCGGGCGTAGGCATTCATCGTCCGCGTCAGCGCTGTGCGAAAACCGGACAGATGAGTCCCGCCGTCTATGTTTCGAATGTTGTTGGCAAACGCCAATACATTTTCCACATAGCTGTCGTTGTACTGGAAGGCAATCTCGCACTCCATCCCGCTTTCCGGGTCCGCCTTGGAAAAATAGATGGTATCGCAGATGGGCGTTTTGCCTTCGTCAAGGTACTTCACAAAGGCCCGGATGCCCTCCGTATAGTGAAACACCTCTTTTTTGTTTACGCGGTCGTCCTGGAATGTGATATGAACGCCAGCATTCAGATACGCCAGCTCCCGGACGCGCTTCAGAAGAGTATCATGCTTAAATTCCGTATCCGGAAAAATTTCAGCATCCGGCATAAAGGTGATTCGGGTGCCGCGCTTGTTCGCCGGTCCCACTTCGCGGACGGGCCCCTTGGGCACGCCGCGCACACATTCAAACTGGTAGTGTTTTCCGTTGCGCCACACATCGGCCTGAAGCCATTCGCTGAGCGCATTGACCACGCTGACGCCGACCCCATGCAGACCGCCGGAGACGCGGTAGGCCTTGTTGTCGAATTTTCCGCCCGCATGCAGGGTCGTCAGAACAACCTGCAGGGCGCTGACGCCGGCCTCCGGATGAATCTCCGTCGGAATGCCGCCGCCGTTGTCCTCGATGGAACAGCTTCCATCCATGTGAATATGCACGAGGATCTGATCGCAGCGTCCGGCCAGCGCCTCATCTATGGCGTTGTCGAGCACTTCATAGACAAGATGATGCAGACCGCTTTCCTGGCGGTTGCCGATGTACATATCCGGACGCTTGCGAACGGCGGCAAGGCCCTCCAATATCTTAATACTGCTGGCATCGTATGTTTGAGTAGTCATAGTGTTGCGGTCTCTTCGGCCGGCATTGCAGCCGGAATCAGACGAATCGAACGGATTCGAACGGACGGACAGGCCTGCTGCAGACGGCCGAGCAGGTCCTTCGAGAGTGTTTTGAAACGATACAGATAAGGCCCGGGCGGCACCTCAACGGAAAGAACGCCGTCTTTCACGCCGGCAAGACGGCAGTAGGGCTTCAGGTCCTCCGGGACAGCCGCCGTCCAGGCATCCACCACCCGTCCGGCCCTCTGCAGCTCGCTGCTCCGCTCCTGCAGAAAACGGCCGACCAGATTGGCCAGCGGCTCCGGTCCCTTCTCCCGGAGATTCTCCGGACGCTCCGAGAGTCTCTGAATGCGATAAAAAGACGCAGAAGAATGGCTCATAGATTCACCGGCATTACAATATACAGGAAGCCGGGGCCGCATTTAAGCAGACCCGGCCTGTCCGGTTCTCCCAGATGCATCTCAAAGGTATCCGCTTTCAGAACCCGTATAGCATCAATCAGAAACTGCGGGTTGAATCCGATGTCAATGGACGGCCCGTCGTACTCCACCGGCATTTCAATCTGAGCATCGCCCGTCTCCGGGGCCCGGCTGGAAAAGAGCATCCGTCCTTTCTGAAGCGACAGCTTGATTCCCTTGCTGTCCTCGCTGGACAGAAGGGCGGCTCGTTTGACGGCACTCAGGGCCGAAAAGGTATTCAAAACGACTTTCTTTTCGTAATCTTTCGGGATAATGTCCTCGTACTTGGGGAAATTGCCTTCCACCAGGGTTGAACTGAGCGTAACGTTTCCGCAGGCGGCGGCGATGCGGTTCTCGGTAAACGTAATCGACACAACCGCCTGAGCATCCCCAGGAAGACGTTCCAGAAGCCCCATCGTCTTGGACGGAACAATCACCTTGCCCTCCGGAGACTTTGCCGCCTTCGGAAGCGTCAAAGTGCAGCGGGCCAGACGCCGTCCGTCTGTAGCGACCAGATTCAGTTTTTTCCCGTTGATTTCCCACAAGACCCCGTTCAGGGCATACCTGGTGCTCTCTTTGGCAGCGGCAAAAAGGGTCTGCTGAATGGCCTCTTTCAGGGGCTCCAGCGGCACTTCCAATTCGCCTTTGCCGGAAAACTCCGGCACCGAAGGATACTGCCGGCTGTCGTGTCCGTAAATCGTGTATTTGCTGTCCGCCGTCGTAATATGAACGGTCGATTCAGACTCATCCAAAACAAGAGTTTCATCCGCTGTTTCCCGCACGATGCCGCTGAGTTTTTCCAGCGGAACGACCGCATCGCCTTCTTCCTGAATTTCCGCCTGGGCTACCTGGCAGAGAATCCCTACCTCCAAATCCGTGGCGGAAAGTATCACGTTGTTTTTCTCGGTACGAAGCCGGACACATTGCAGAATCGGCTTGGGAGTACTGCGCGGAATGACTGTGCCCGCCAGGGTCAGTGCTTCCTGAAAAGCCAGACGATTCAGATTCAGTTTCATCGATTTCCCCTGAAAAAACCCTTCGTTTATCCGTTTGCCTATTCCGGATAATGTACCGCAAAGGAAGGGTTTTGCAACTGGATTTTAGAAGGAAGTTGCCGGTTTGGTAAGCAGAACAATGAAGGCTTTTCCCGTGTCTTTCTATGAGAGAATCTTCTTATCATTCTTTTGTCATATCACTTGTTAAAACTTTATCATTTTCCGCTCTATTATGTTCTAACATATTATTTCAAAATATTTTAGGGAAAATTTATCTGTTAAAGCCGCTGTGGATAACCTGTGAGTGGCTGTGTTTAAGCTGTGTGCAGTTTTGTGGCGCCGTACTGAATGGCAAGATAGGGTATTTGTTTCTTTTATGCGTTTTACAGTTCTCACAGTCATTTTCACAGGTTTTCCACGGAAAAATTATTTGGCTTTCTTTTTCGCGATACGCCATTCGTACGCCCGATAGAGAAGGGCAAGTTCTGATTTTTTCCTATCTATATTTTCCTGAAGCGACTGCACGGCCTCTTTGTTTCGGTATGTCTCCTCTTTGCCGTACTCCAGTGAAAGGGATTCAATTTCCTCCTCGAGGGACAGGATTTTTTCCTCAATCTCCTCCAGTTTCCATGCGTTGAACCGGCGAATCTCCGGTGGGGTGGATACAGAAGGCGTCTTTTTGGCGGTTTCAGACAGAGAGTTTTTCGGAGGTGAAGCTGTTTCCTGCTGAAGAGTCTGGACCCGTTGACTCCATTGTGTAAAAATACCCTCTTCTCCGGCGAGTTTGTAGTACCATGTGTGCTCAGCCGGCGAAATCCGTCCTTCCCTGCTGCGGCCCAAAATCAGCATGCTGTCGAACAGTCGGTTGATGAAGTATCGGTCATGGCTGACGGCCAGAACAGCCCCTTCATAGACCGTAAGGGCTTCCTCGAGCACCTGCCGGCTTTCCATATCGAGATGGTTGGTCGGCTCATCGAGGATCAGCAGCTCCGGCTCCGACAGGACAAGCTTGGCCAGCATCAGACGGTTTTTCTGGCCGCCGCTGAGGGTGGCTATCGGCTGGAATACCTGCTCCCCTCGAAAGAGAAAGGCGCCCAGCTTTCCGCGGAGCTGTTCAGGGGTCAGGTCGGGGCGGACGGCGGCTGCCTCTTCCAGAACTGTTTTCTCTTCGCAGAGTGTCTGGGCATGCTGGTCTAAGTAGCCGATTCGAATATTTTCTCCCCTTTGAACATACCCCTCATCCGGCTCCAGCTGCCCCAGAAGAATCTTCAGAAGCGTCGTCTTGCCGGACCCGTTCGGCCCGATGATGACCGTTCGGCAGCCAGGGGTTATTTCAATATTCAGGCTGCGGAACAGGACGGTTTCGCCGAAACGCTTGGACAGAGACTCGGCCCGGATGAGCTTTTCGCGGCGGTCCGATGGTGATTCAAAGAAAAAGGAGATTCGCTGGGCCTCCGGCAGCTCTTTCAGAAAATCCGGATTGTTGTGAAGCAGACGCCGCAGACGGGTTTTTCGGCCGCGAGCCGTCTTGCGCATCCCCTCCTGGTCTTTGTTGCGGGCAATGAAATCGAGGGTCTTGGCGATAAACTCCTTTCGGCGGCGAAGGATGCGCTCTTCGGAGAGCCGCCTTACTTTTTTCTGCTCAAGAAAAGAGGTATAGTTTCCTCTGTAGCTGAACGCCTGTCCGGCCTCGATTTCAACAATGCTGTCCGCCAGCTGATCAAGGAAGTACCGGTCATGGCTGATGAGCAGCACAGTCCCCTTGTAGCTCTTGAGAAACATCTCCAGCCATTCAATCCCCTGCAGGTCCAGATGGTTGGTCGGCTCATCCAGAAGAAGGACATCCGAAGGGCTCACGAGGGTGCGGGCCAGCATCAGACGCGAAAGCTGCCCGCCGCTCAAAGCAGAAACAGGACGAGAATATGTTTCCTCATTCAGTCCAAGACCGCTCAAAATACTTTTCACGAAGATTTCCGCATTCCACCCGCCCTGATGTTCCAGCTGATGTCGAATGGACTCATACTCAGTAAGTTTTTGTTTGAGTAGATGTCGATTTTGTGTATCTAATTCACACAAAACTTCCTCCAGTCGGTTCTGGAGAAAACGGGTTTCTCCCACCCCCTCGCAGGCCGTTTCAAAAACGGTTTTTCGGTCATCCCCTTCGAATCGGTTTTCTTGAGGAAGATAGGCCAGCCGAAGGCCTTTTTGAACAGACACAGTGCCTTTATCGGGATATTCTTGACCTATAATCAACCGAAATAGGGTTGTCTTTCCGCAACCGTTGGGCCCGGTCAACCCGACTCGCTGACCCCCATGAAAGGAGACAGTCAATCCCCGGAAAAGATTCAGAGTTCCGTACGATTTTTCGATATCAGAAAGCGATATAATAGACATATAAGGCCTTAAAGTTTCAGTCAGAGCCCCTACTATAATAAAAAATCAGCGAAATAGGAAGAGAGCGGGTTTTTCCGTTGACAGGGGGGGCGGACGCAATTAGTATTTTGGGGAAAGAAAAAGACATAAGATGAGGTTTTAGCTGCACTGGGGCCACAGATGAAGCGAATCAAACTGCAATATAAGTCGGCGGTTTTCGGATGGGTTATGTTGTGTGTTGGACTCCTGGCGGGCTGTTCCGGGGGCCCCGGGATTACAGCCAAAGAGGTGCATCAGCGGCATTACCGAACGGTCCATTCGAACTGGCTGATGTTTCAGGATGATATCGATTCTTTCCTCCTTCTGGACAGACCCACTCGTTTGACCCCGCTTTATACTCGATAAGGCATCCGGTGCCGGAAAGCAGGGGCGCTGCGGCCTTATAGAAACCGGCGGGTCGGCCCGAAAGGACCGGAAGGACGTGCCGAAAATCAGAAAGACAGCCCCTTTGTCGGGAACCACAACCCTTGCAGGTGATTGTTGAGCACATCTTAAGGATTTCCCCCTACGAGCGACTGATTATTCTGGCCGAGCTGATTATCATTGGGCTGGTGGTCTATGCCGTGCTCAATTTTCTGGAGGGAACCAGAGGAGAGCGTCTTTTTCGGGGCATGGTCCTGGTTCTGTTCACCGGTTCGCTGGTGCTGAATCTGGGGGTCAAGACCTTCGGAATGGACCGGATTGCGTATTTGTACAACGGCTTTCTGCTGGCGGTCTTGATTGTCGCGGTGATTGCCTTTCAGCCGGAAATCCGCCGCGCCCTGATTCGCATCGGCCAGACGTCTCTTTTCACAGCCGGTTCGCGCTATCAAATCAGCCGAGGCGTCGAAGAGATTGTCGAGGCCGTCTCCCAGATGGCCGCCACCCGAACGGGAGCCATTTTGGTGATTGAGCGGCATGTCGGACTGGGCGAATTCATTGAAACGGGCGTTCGGCTCGATGCGCGGATTACCTCCGAGCTGATTAAGACCATTTTCTATCCCGGGACCCCTCTCCACGATATGGCCCTGATTATTCGCGGGGACCGTCTGCTGGCCGCGCGGGTCCAGCTGCCTTTGTCGGAAGGAGACGGAGCAGCCGGCTCGCTGGGCTCCCGTCATCGGGCGGCCATCGGACTGTCCAGCACGTCCGATGCACTGGTGATTGTCGTCAGTGAAGAGACCGGGATTATCTCAATCGCTTCAGACGGACAACTGAAACGAAATGTCAGCAAATCGGAACTCCGGCAGTATCTCAAGGATGCCCTGGAGGAAGCGGGACAACCGCAGGAGCAGTAGACGGCGGAAAAGGAAGACGGCGTGGCGGCAAAAATCAGAAAACTTCTTGTAGTTGCTTTTCTGTCGGCGACGATTTGGGTATGGGCCTTTTTGTCGCTGGAAAAGGAAACAACTCTGTTCGGCACGCTTGAATTGTCCCCTACGGCGGACCCGGACTATTACGTGACGTTCGCCGGCGGACAGAGCCGCGTGCCGGTGAAGATTACCTTTCGCGGCTCTCCGGCAAAAATTGCGGAACTGGAACGGCGGCATCGGGCTCCGGATGCCGACCCCTATCGGGAGCGGCTGGATTTTTACTATGACCCGCAGGAATTCGGACACGACAAGGCCGGAACCTACCAGATTCCGCTGGATGAGATGATTCGCCGAGGCGTTCGAGTGCGGGCCCTGGCGCTGGCGGTAACCGCCTGTGAGCCGTCCACTGTCGAGGTGCAGGTCCAGCGGCTGGTGCTGCGGGAGGTTCCGGTCGAGGTCCGCGATGAGGCCGGGCAGCTGCTGACCCCGGAAAGCGTGGAGCCCTCACGCGTATCGATGTACATCCGGGAGGGAACGGACACCGCTGCCCGCGTGGTCTTATCCGCCAACCAAATCGAGAATGCCCGCCTTCGTCCCGTTCGGGAACGGCCGTTCATCACATTAGGCCCGAACGACAAGAAACAGTATGCTTCTCAGACAGTTCTGATTCGCATGCCCTCCACGTTGCCGCTGGAGGCCCAGGTCTTCCAGACCAACCCGGGCCGCATCGGCTTTGTGATGCCGGCCGAGCTGCTCGGGGCGTACAAGGTCGAGATTCTGGATGACATAAAAACCATTCATTTCCGCTCAACACCGGAAGCAAAAACCCAGTATCAGCAGCAGCCCTATCATGTGCTGGTTCTGGTTCTCAGCGGCGATCAGCTCCTCGAACAGACGCCGCCGCGGCCGGTGATTTACAATTTCCCGCAGGAGCTGGTTCGCAGAGGAATGATTCAGGCCCCGGAGCCGCCGGCGATGGTCCGGATTCGTCTGGTTCCAATCAGTTCGGCGCCGGCTCCTTCGGTCCAGCCGTAGCGGGCTTTTTCCAGAACAGAACAACCGTTTCGAGCGTCATCCAGCAGGCCAGCAGAAAGACCGCTCCGCCCAATCCGCACAGCAGCCAGTTTTTCTGCCGAATGTAGCTGAGTTCATTGAGCACCATCGCCCAGCCGGTCAGGACCAGCATAATCAGACAGGGCAGAGCGGCAACAATGAATTTCCATCCGCCTTTTTGTTTGAGATACATGGTGACGACAAGCAAAGCCAGGGCAGCCATCAGCTGGTTGACGGTTCCGAACAGCGGCCACAGCCGCAGGGCCCCCTTGGCATCGGCGCCGAAGGAGATGGTTCCGCCGGAGGTGTTGATAAACGCCACGGCGGCCGCCGTCAAAACCGCCAGCGTCGTGGCGGTCCAGCGGTCGGCCAGTCGTGGAAGCTTAAAATCCGCCGCCAATTCGCCGATGACGTACCGTTGGATGCGCACGGCGGTATCCATCGTTGTGCCGGCGAACGAGGACACAAAGACACCCACGATGGCCGCTCCGAGCACGGCAGGAATTCCCAGGGCTGCCAGCATATTCGAGGCCCCGACAACCACGGGCTGAAGGTTGTTTCCCAATCCGCGGCCCTCCATCCAGCCGGTGTAGAACTGCTCCCACGCAGCCCGTCCGGTCAGCCCGCCGCTGCCGATTCCAAGACCGGCGGCAATGCAGATAATGACCAGGACGGCCAGCATTCCCTCTACCAGCATGGACCCGTATCCGATGAAACGGGCGTCCGTCTCCCGGGCAATCTGTTTGGGGCTTGTTCCGCTGGCAACCAGCGAGTGAAAGCCGCTGATAGCGCCGCAGGCAATCGTCACAAACATCATCGGCAGCAGCGGCGGGACATCTGCAAATCTCGGATGATAGGCCGGTGCCGAGAGGTGAAAGTTTTCGAAACGAAACGCCGCCGCCGGAACCGACAGGCCGAGCAGCATCATAATCAGAAACAGCTGCCAGGCATTGATGTAATCGCGCGGCTGAAGCAGGGTCGTCACCGGCAGCGTGGACGCAAACCAGCAGTAAACCAGAAGAATGATGGTCCAGGTTCCGGTAGAGGGGATCGGCCAGGAATCCAGAAAAGCAAAAACTCCATGGCCGTATCGGCTTTTCCAGAAACCCTCCAACCAAGCTCCAAGAGCAACCGAAGCGTACATTGCCGTCACGGCCAGAAAGGTTGAAAATGTCAGGGGAGCATTCTTTTTATAAATAGCCCAGCCGAGAAGGACGGCAATCGGAATCTGCAGCCAGATGGCCAGAATGCATTCCGGGTATAATTTAAACACCGTAGCAATCACCACCCCGAAAATGGCGATGATAATCAGCAAGGCCAGGAAGACAATCAGAAAGAAGATCAGGCGTACACGGGGATTGATATAGCGGGCAGCGATTTCCGAGATGCTTTTGCCTTCATTGCGGAGGGAAATGACGAGTGTGCCGAAATCGTGGACGGCGCCCATGAAAATGCAGCCGATGGTTACCCAAAGGATGGCCGGCAGCCACCCCCAGATGATGCCGATGGCCGGTCCGACAATCGGTCCGGTGCCGGCGATGGAGGTAAAGTGATGGCCGAAAATGACTTCTTTGCGGGAGGGCACATAGTCCACTCCATCCTGAAACTCCCGACTGGGGACAGGAGCATCCGGATTGAGCCGAAAGATTTTTCGAGCCAGAAACCGCCCGTAGGTATGATAGGCAATTACATATCCGACCCCGCAAATGAGCATGAGCAGCAGCGCATCCATGACTTTCACTCCTGAAAGGGTTTGTTTCCCTTGTTTTTAAATGTTATTCTACTTCTTGTCCGCAGACTTTTTCAAGAAAGGATTTGCCCTGCTGGTACAGCTGAAGGCGAGCATCGATTTGGGACAGCAGTGTTGTATTTTTTTCCTGTTGAGCCAGATGCCGTGCTTGCCGGGCGGCGGCAGCCGCCTGCGAAAAATCCCCGACGGCGGCATAGGCGGCGGCTGTCAGCAGATGCAGCAGAAGACTGGCCAGATGATGGCCGGCCGGATGCAGACCGAACAATTCCACATCCGCCATATGGCTCAAAAGGGTCAGAGGGTGCCAGTTGCCCAGAAAAACTGTTGTGAAGGCCCAGCGAATCGATTCGAAAGTCAGCCAGCGGAACGCGGAATTTACAAAGAGAAAGAAGCCGCCTCCGCGGAATGGACAGGTTGGACTCGGGTGTATGTTCTCTCATTGGTTTTGCCGGTACAATTCCTGTTTTCGTTCCTGGAGCTGCTTTTCCAGAAGATTCAGTCGGATAAACAGAGTCGGGAATTTCTTGGGCTCGCAAAGACACTGGGCCTTGTTCAGCAGCGATTCAGCTTTCGGAAAATTCCCGACAGCCAGATAAAGCCGGGCCAGGGACTCCAGCAGAAACGGGTTTTCCGTAATGGACAGTTGTTCGGCCTTCAAAAGGAGCTGTTCCGACTTTTCGTAATTTTGCAGTTGCAGCGCTATCCTGCCCAAACCGTGGTAAGCGTCGGCTGATTCCGGATACAGCCGGAGCAGTCTTTCATACTGCTCGGCGGCTTCCTGATAAAGACCGGCGTCTTCCAGCTCTTTTCCATAGTAAATCCACACAATCGGGTTGTTCTCCGTCACCTTTGCTGCGCGGGCGAACAGAGAAAGACTGTCTTTCCAGGACAGAGAAACAGTCCAGCTGCAGACAAGCAGAAACACGCAGGCGGCCGCCGACAGTCCAGCCAGGGCAAAACGAAGACGCTTGGCGGACCACAAGGGAACCCCGAATCCGTGAACCACCATCAGCCCAATCCCCAGACTCGGCAGATAGGTATAACGGTCTGCCATCGACTGAAGCCCGATCTGGACAAGTCCGATGACCGGTACCAGGGTTCCAATGTACCAAAGCCAACCCATCCAGACGGAAGGGCGGGTTTTTTGAAAACGTAAGAAACACGCCGTACAGACGGATAAAAAAACAAAGGCGCTCAGCACGGTCCACGGAATGTCTTGCGGGTGATAAATCGGATAAAAGAAAGACAGCTTCGTCGGCCAAAAAAGATGCTTCAGATACTGCACATAAGACACAGCGGCATTCAGAACGCGGAATGACAGCGGAAACGTTTCGGCGGAAATGACGGCGCCGCCGGCTTGCTGGGCATAAAAGGCCATTCCGGAGAACACAATCGTCAGAAAGAAAAAGGGAATTTTTTCCCAGATGACGCAACGGCGCAGTCCCCTCGAATCCGTCAGCCGTTTCAGCGGCCAGTAATCGGCCAGCAGGAAAACGAAGGGCCAGGTCACGAGCATCGATTTGGACAGAAGACCCAGCAGGAGCAGAAACCAGGCCGCCCACAGGAGTTTTTTCTTTTCCGAACGGGCGTAGTAGGTGTAGGCAATCAGCGACAGCAGGCCGAAGAAACCGCTTAAGACATCTTTGCGCTCGGATATCCAGATGACGGATTCCGCCCGCAGCGGATGAATCCCCCACAGAAGGGCAATCAGAAAAGCGGCCCAGAATCGACGGGTCCACAGGGAAAAGAGCCACAGGCAAAGAAGCGCATTGGCCGTGTGGAGCAGCAGATTGGTCAGATGGTATCCGCGGGGGCCGGTTCCGAACAGGCTGGTGTCGGCCATATAGCTCACCCAGGTCAGAGGGTGCCAGTTGGCCATTTCGACGGTTGTAAAGGCCCAAAGGATGCCCCGAAGGGAAAGGCCGCCGGTGACATGTTCATTAGCAAAAACGTAAAACGGGTCATCGATGCAGATAAAATCGGAGGACAGCGCTTCGCTGAAGGCCTGGAAGCTGAGCAAGGCCAAAACAGCCGCCGCCAGCACGCGTATTATTCTGTCTGGATGCACAAGAGAGGTCTTTCTGAGAGAAAACAGAGCATTTTGTTCCTGCGCAGACGTCATCTTTGTCGGATTTTTCAGAAGAGGCGCTCAACCCTTCTGCAGGATAAATGAAAAAGTTTATTCATCTTCTTTTTTCCGGCTCTCTTTCGGGCGCAGGAGGAGCCGGATGGGCACCTCCTCGATGCCGAGCAGTTCGCCGAAGCGGTGGACCAGATAGCGCTGGTAGGCCGGGTCAAACAGGTTGATGCGGTTGACAAACAGCAGCAGCGTAACCGGCCGGGTCGCCACCTGCGTCGCATAATAAATCTTCGGGACAATCCCGCGGCTGTGTCCGCCCGCCTTTTCCTCTTCAATCAGCCGCACGGCCTTGTTCAGCTTGGCCGTCGGCACCTCCAGCGAGGCCTGCTTGAACAGCTCCATCGCCAAATCCAGCACGCTCTGCACGTTTTTGCCTTCCAGGGCTGTGGTAAAGGCAATCGGGGCCCTCCGAAGACCGGTCATCGCTTTTTCCAGATAGTCGGCATAATCCTGCGAACCGGCCCGGTCTTTGGCCAAATCCCATTTGTTGATAACCAGAATGCAGGGCTTGTATTCCTCCTGAATCAGGTGGGCCAGTTTTTTATCCACTTCCGAGACCGGCTCTGTGGCATCCATCACCAGCAGAACCACATCCGCCCGCCGAATGCTCTTGATGACGCGTGTGTAGCCGTAAAACTCAATGTCGTTCTGCATCCGGCTCTTCTTGCGGACGCCGGCCGTATCGATGATGATGAAGCACTTGCCGTCCTTTTCGAAGCGGACATCCACGGCATCGCGGGTTGTCCCCGGGATTTCGCTGGTAATCACCCGCGGCTGTCCGACGACGGCGTTCAGAAAGGTGCTTTTGCCGACATTGCGTCGTCCGACGATGGCCAGTTTCATCACGGCCTCTTTCGGAGTTTCCGCGGGCAGATGGGCAAGGGCCTCCACAATGCGGTCCAGCAGCTCCGTTCGGTTGATTTTCTGCTCGGCGGATACGCAAATCGGCAGGCCGAACCCGAGCGGGGCAAAGTCGGCGGCAGCGGAAAAAAGAGACGGCGTATCCGCTTTGTTCGCTGCCAGAATAACCGGCAGATTGTGCTTGCGCAGCAGCACGGCGATTTCCTCATCCAGCGGTGTCAGCCCCTGACGAATATCCACCAGAAAAATCACCAGATTGGCACTGCTGATGGCCTGAAAAATCTGGTTTTCGATGTGCTCTTCCAGAGCATCCGAGTCCACAATGCCGTATCCGCCGGTATCCACCAGTTCGAAATAGCGGTCTTTGTGGCACAGGATGGTGCTGATGCGGTCGCGCGTGACCCCCGCCGTCGGGTCCACAATACTGATGCGGCGGCCTGCCAGCGAATTGAGCAGACTGCTTTTGCCGACGTTGGGACGTCCGATGATGGCTGCGACCGGTAGAGCCATGGGTTGTAAATCTCCGCGAAAAAAGATTTTGGATTCGTCGATTCCGGATTATACTTGTTTCCGTCCCGTTTTCAAGATAACGCATCGATTCTGCCGATGGGACAGAAGAAAATCGCTGCAGGAAAATCTATGGAGCGTGAACGGAAAAGAAAGCCCTGCCCTTTTTGCGGAGAGCAGATTCTGGCGGACGCCGTCAAGTGCCGCTGGTGCCGCGAGTTTTTGACCGAGGAGGATGATTCCCTTCCGGTTTCCCATCATGCAGGCGGGTTTCATCGGGCCGGCAAAAACGATTCGCAGGGTGCGCCCCAGCCGTCCCAAAAGCCCCAAAGACCCACGGAAACCTTTTGCCTCTATCCTTCCGTGTGGGGGGCCGCCTCAACCCTGTTTGGGGCAGGCCTGGCCGTACTTTTTGGGTTGTTTTTAATGGTGTATCCGTTTTCCAGTCTGATTGCCGAACTGTTCGATTCCCGGCCGTATCCGCCGCAGATTCTCCTGGCGATTCGCCTGCTGGGGGGGCTGCTGGCCGCGGCGGCTGTTCTGAAGACGGCCGTTCGGATTCTTTGTCTTAAAAGCATTTCCTATCAAATCAGCCCTGACCGCATCGAGTGGAGACGCGGCCTCTTGAGCCGCAAAGTGGACAATCTCGACATGTTTCGGGTTGTGGATATCAAAATGCACCGTTCCTTGTCAGATCGGCTGTTCGGAATCGGTCGAATCACCCTCATTACGAACGACAAAACCGACCCGACATTCAAATTTGAAAAAATCCGCCGACCCTGGCGGGTTTATGATTATATCAAAGCTGCTTCTCTGGCCGCCGACCGCAAACAGGGCGTCGTTCATCTGGAATAAAGTTAACGAGAGCAGGGCCGGAAGGCGCCCGGATAATGTCGAATCTCCACCGGGCCGCAAGGGGGAAGAATCACCGTAATAACATCGAACCGCAAAGGGCTCTCCGAGAGGTCGTATTGTCTCAGGAAGCACTTTGCGGTCCGAATCAGTTTCTGCTGTTTGGCGAAGGTCACGGCGGAAACGGCCGGGGCATAATCCTCGCTGCGTCGGGTTTTGACCTCCACAAAGGCCACCATGCCGTTTCGGTCGGCGGCAATCAGGTCGATTTCGCCGCCGCCGAAAGCAAAGTTCCGCGCCACCGTCCGCCAGCCGTTTTTCCGCAGGAACCGTTCGGCCTGACGCTGTCCCCATCGGCCCAGCTTGTGCGGGTCCGCCAGGAGACGCTTTCGTCCGCCGAACAGGTCCATCGGGTTCGTTCCGTCCGGTTAGACGGGTGTGGTGTGCTTGCTGGCTCTCTGAGACAGCCGAACACCCTTGCCGCTGCGCTGCCGCAGGTAGTACAGCTTGGCCCGGCGCACCTTGCCGCTGCGCACCGGTTTGATGTCCACCACGTTCGGAGAGTGCAGCGGGAAGGTCCGTTCCACGCCCTCATCATTGACAATCCGCCGGACCGTGAACATCTCGTTCATGCCGCGGCCCTTGCGGGAAATGACGACGCCGGTAAACACCTGGATGCGGGATTTGCCGCCTTCTTCAATGCGGCAGTGCACATCCACCGTATCGCCGATTTCAAAATACGGAATCTCTTTCTTTCGGCTTTTGCTTTCTGCAATTTCTATCAAATCTTTCTTCACGGAACTATCTCCTGTTTTTTTATCCAGAATGTTGACTGTTGTTCATTCGGGCCTCGTACTTCTGCCAGAGGTCCGGCCGAAACTGTCTGGTTCGTTCAAGGCGCTGCTGATTTCGCCACTGGGCAATCCGTCCGTGGTCGCCGCTGAGGAGAATCTCGGGCACTTTCATCCCTTCAAACTCCTCCGGCCGGGTGTACTGGGGATACTCCAGCAGTCCGTCGCGGAACGATTCATCCTCGGCGGACCCTTCATCGCCCAGCGCTCCCTCCAGCAGGCGAACGACGGCGTCGATAATGACCATCGCCGGCAGCTCCCCGCCCGTCAGGACGTAATCGCCGATGGACAGCTGTTCCGCCCCCAGCCCGATGCGAATCCGCTCATCGAAGCCCTCGTAGCGTCCGGCAATCAGAATGAGCCGGTTCTCACGGGCCAGCTCGACGGCCTTGTCCTGCGTGAACAGGGTTCCCTGCGGCGTCAGCAGGATGACTCGTCCGGGCTGCGGATGCTGCTGCCGGACGTGCCGGAAGGCGTCAAACACCGGCTGGCACATCATCACCATTCCGGGACCGCCGCCGTAGGGCTTGTCGTCCACCTTTCGGTATTTGTCCGTGGTGAAATCTCGAATATTCCAAAGAGCAATGTCTGCAATGCCCTGCTGCTGCGCCCGCTTGAGAATCGAATGACTCAGCGGTGAGTCAAACATCTCCGGAAACAGAGTCAGGACATCGATTCGCATACGGAATCAGGACTATTCGCCGCCTTCTTTCTTTTCAGACAGCAGACCGGCGGCGATTTTTTCGGCCTTCGTAAACGGCAGGCCTTTTTTGCGGGCGATTTCCAGGGCCCGCTGGCGCCGTTTCAGTTTTTCTTCATACTGCGGACAGGTGATGCCCTGTTTCTTGAGAATCTCGGCGACCGTGTCCGATGTGCCGGCTCCCTGTCCAATCCAGAACTTCACCCGTTCGAGATTGAGCACCACCTGCTTGGCGGGGTCTTTCTCAATCGGGTCATAGTGGCCGAGTTTTTCGAGGATTCGGCCGTCGCGCGGCGTGCGGACTTCCACGGCATTAATCCGGTAGAAGGGCCGGTGCCGGCGACCCATTCGGGTCATTCTGATTTTGACTGCCATACGTCGTTCCTTTCTTTCCTTGTATAATCAATTTTCGCCGTCGGCCCGATGCCGAAGGCAAAACAGGTTTCCGGTTCAATCCGGTCGCACTTCTCCGCGGCCCGCCGCTTTCCTTTTCTCGAGGGCGTAGCCGTTCAGGAAAATCGCCAGCAGGGCCGGGTCCGCGCCGGCCTCCTGGGCCAGCTGTTCCGTTCGGGCCTGACTGAGCCGCTCGGCGTTTTCTCTTTCCTGCGGCGTCATCCGGGCCACCGCCCGGGCCAGCTGTTCGTATTCCGTCCGGCTGGGCGCCTGCAGGACCGCCAGTTCGCTCCGCCCGTCCAGCCCCGCAAAGCACGTTCGCACCTGCCGGGCGTACGGGTCGTCCACAAATCGCTCCAGCTTCTTCAGATACTCCTCGATGGTCATATCAGCGCCGATGTTTCTTCCGACGCTCCGGACGCTTCCTGGCCGAACGCTGTTTGATTTTCCGCCCGCTGTTCAGCGCGCTGAACACGTCCAGTTTTCCGGTCAGCAGACTCTTAAACCCGCCCATCGCGCCGCCGGACAGCGATTTCATCAGGTCCCGACTGCGCTTGAACGTCTTAATCAGCGAGGCCACTTCCTGCACGTCGCGTCCGCAGCCGCGGGCAATCCGCCGCCGGCGGGAGGCGTCGATAATATCCGGGTCGCGCCGCTCTTCGGGGGTCATCGAATGGACAATCCCTTCCATCCGGTTGATTTCCCGCTCGTCCAGGTCCAGCTCGCCCAGCTGCGACATCCCCGGAATCAGCTTGAGCATCGAAGCGATGCCGCCCATTTTTTTGAGGGCCTGCATCTGCTTGAGAAAATCATCAAACCCGAACGTTCCTTTGGCCATCTTGGCCTGCATTTTCTGGGCTTCTTCGGCGTCAAACTGCTCCTGCGCCTTTTCGACGAGAGTCACAATATCGCCCATGCCCAGAATGCGCCCGGCCATTCGGTCCGGGTGGAACTCCTCGAGTTTGTCGAGTTTTTCCCCGACGCCGATGAACTTGATGGGCTTGCCGGTGACGGCCTTGACGCTCAGAGCGGCCCCGCCGCGGGCGTCGCCGTCCAGTTTGGTCAGAATCACACCGTCCAGCTCCAGCCGTTCATTGAAGGCCTTGGCGGAATTGACCGCGTCCTGACCGGTCATTGCATCGCACACCAGATAAATCTGGTGCGGATTGACGGCCTTGGCGACCTGCTCGATTTGGGCCATCATCTCTTCATCGATATGCAGCCGTCCGGCCGTATCGAGGATAACAACATCGCAGCCGTTCTGGCGGGCAAACTCAATGCCTTGGCGGGCCACCTTGACGGCGTCCTGGGTGTTGCGTTCGGTGTAAATGGGCACGCCGACCTGCTGCGCCAGCGTTTCCAGCTGGTCAATGGCGGCGGGCCGCTGAAGGTCGTCGGCCACCAGGCAGGGTTTCTTGCCTTTGGAGATGAGGTACTGGGCCAGTTTGGCGGCCGTGGTGGTTTTGCCGGAACCCTGAAGACCCGCCAGCAGGATAATCGTCGGTCCGGGCGAGACAAAATAGATGCGGGTGTCCACCGGCCCCATCAGTTTGACCAGTTCATCATGGACGATTTTAATCATCACCTGGCCGGGCCGAAGACTCTTAATCACCTCCGCGCCGATAGCGGCCTGCTGGACGTCTTTGCAGAACTGCTTGACGACGTGATAGTTGACATCCGCCTCCAGCAGGGCTTTGCGCACTTCCCGCATCGCATCAGAGACGTTGGCCTCCGTGATGCGCCCTCGCCCGGTGAGCGAATGAAAAATCGAATTAAATTTGCTGGTTAACGCGTCAAACAACTCTTCCGACTCCGCTTTTACGGTCTTACTCTGCGCAGGGACTTCCCGCGAAAACGAAGGATTGTAAGGAAAAGAGGGGCTTTTTGCAAGCGGAAAAGCCGTTCCCGAGCAAAAATCGGCCATTTGTGGCCTTACCCTGTCCATTTTTTTCAAATCTTTCAGCCAGATTCTTTCTCTTGCCATTTTGTTTGGGGTCTGGATAATAAGGAAACCGTTAGGAAAGGACAGGCCTATGAATAATTTCGAGTTTTACAATCCGGTTCGTATCGTTTTCGGAAAAGGGACAATTCCTCAGGTTCAAAAGTACCTCCCCAAAGACAAAAAGGTGATGATGCTGTATGGGGGCGGTTCAATTAAGAGGAATGGGGTTTATGAGCAGGTCGTTCAGGGCCTAAAGGGGATACAGTGGACAGAGTTTGGCGGGATTGAGCCGAATCCGCTTTATGAGACCTGTATGAAGGCCGTGGACAAAATCAAGGCCGAAAAAGTCGAGTTTCTGCTGGCGGTCGGCGGCGGCTCGGTTTTGGATGCCGTCAAATTCATCGCTGCCGCGGCCTGCTATCCGGGAAAAGACCCGTGGGACATCCTCACCAGCGGCGGTTCCGTCGTCAAAGCCGCTCTGCCTTTGGCGGATGTGCTCACGCTGCCCGCAACCGGCTCCGAGATGAACTGCTTTTCCGTGATTTCGCGAAAAAGCACACAGGAAAAACTGGCCTTCGGAAGCCCGCATGTCTTTCCGCAGTTTTCAATTCTGGACCCGGAAACGACCTATTCTCTGCCGAAAAAGCAGCTCCGCAACGGGCTGGTCGATGCCTTTGTGCACGTAATGGAACAGTATGCCACCTATAATGTGAATACGCCTTTGCAGGACCGGCAGGCCGAGGCTGTTGTCCGTACGCTTTTGGATGTGGCGGAGGATGTGCTCAGCAAGCAGGATTATGACAGCCGAGCGACGTTTATGTGGGCGGCCACATGTGCCCTCAACAGCACGCTCAGCCGCGGCGTGATCGAGGACTGGAGCACCCACGAAATCGGACATGAGCTGACGGCCTTCTTCGGCGTGGACCATGCCGAGTCCCTGGCGATTGTGCTGCCGGGTGTCTGGAAGCATCAGTTCGAGAACAAAAAGGGCAAACTCGCCCAGATGGCCCGCCGGGTCTGGCATATCCTCGGCGGAGATGAGACCTCGCAGGCCAAAGCCGCCATCGAAAAGACCGTGCAGTTCTTCCATTCGATTGAAATGCCGACCCGGTTAAGCGATTACGGCATCACGGAGGCGGGCATTCAAAAGGTCGTGGAACGGTTTCAGCAGCGCGGCACGGTAATGGGCGAACACCAGAACATCCGCGCCCAGCAGGTCGGCGAAATCCTTCACCTGTGTCTGTAGGCCCTGGATAGTCTTGGCTCAGATTCTCATAAGAGAGACAAGACCGACGGGAGATTTGTAACCAGGATTTGTTCCGATTCAATCGGTTCACGGATGCGGCAAACCAGAAAGCGTTTCTCCGCTCCGAGCAGGTCGGCGGTTTTGTTAAATTGATGAACATCCGCCGGCGAAGGGCAAGAGGTCAATTTGATTTCGAACGCCCATTGTGTCTGCCCGAAGTCCAAAATCAGGTCCAATTCCTTCTGGTCCGACGTTCGCAGGAAAAAAGCCTGAGCGGATTTGCCTTTGGCTGACAAGGTACAGAGAATCTGCTCAATCACAAACCCCTCCCAGCTGGCCCCTGCAGCCGGATGACCGAGCAGCTGGTCAAAGGATGCCAGATTCAGAAGCGAATGAAGAAGCCCGGTGTCGCGCCAGTAGATTTTGGGAGATTTAATCAATCGTTTTTTCAGGTTGGCGTAATAGGGTTCCAGGCGTCGAATCAGGAAGCAGCCGGTCAGGTAGCCCATATAAGTATTGAGTGTTTTGCTGTCAATTCCCAGACTTTCACTCAGTTTATGTGCATTCCATAATTGACCGTGGACAGCAGCGAGCATTTGGAGGAGACGCTGCGTGACAAACGGTTTTGCCGGCAGACCCCAGTTCGGCAGGTCTCGTTCGGTTAGGAGGGCCAGATAATCTTTCTGCCATTGCGGAAATTGGGCCGGATTTCGGATACCTCCTTCCGGATAGCCGCCGAACAGCCACAAATCATCCAGTTGATTGTCCGTCAGCTCTATTAGAAGCAGAGGACTCAATTCCACCAAACTCAGCCGTCCGGCCAGCGATTCCGAAACCTGTTTCATCAGAGCCGGTGAGATGGAGCCGAGCAGGAGAAATCGCCCGTTCTTTTGCCGTTCTTCGTCGATGGCGGAACGGATTCGCGGAAAAATCTCCGGCCAGGATTGTGCTTCATCCAGGACAATCAGCTCATCCTTCCGGATCAAAGCCGGCCATTGGACATCCAGCCGAGTCCGACCCTCCGGCAGTTCGAGGTCAAAATAATGAGGCCCCAGGGTTTTGGCCAGAGTGGTCTTTCCGGATTGGCGAGGTCCAAGTAAGGCAACGGCTGGATAAGAATCCAATCGACTCAGAATAAGATGTTTTATATATCTGTTTATCATTCTTTGTATTTTAGGAAACAATTCCTAATCTGCAAGAATTTTTATAACTTCTTTTAATATATGGGCTTATTTTCTTGCAGACTTTAGATTTCTCGAGGATTTTTCTGGGATTACAGGATATACTGTGTCTGCTATGGGCAGGATTTGCCTATCCACACCGGGGCCAAGGGAGGTTAGAAGCGGATTTTGGTGCCTTCGGTCTTTTCCTGCTGTTCGAGGATTTCCACCCGTTCCACACGGCTGCTGTAGCCGACGCTGTATTTGCTGTCCTCCCGTTCAATAAGGAAGAAGATTAAGGATTCCTCATTTTGGGGAATGTGAACAATTCCCTCGCGCCTGACATCTTCAAAAAAATCTTTGGCAATGCTTTTGCCGAGCAGGGCCGTGCGGTTGAGGATGATAAGAGGATAATCCGTAATGATTTCCTGAAGCCGCCGGCGCGTAATATGCATTGCTCCAGCCAAAGGAGTCAGATTGCCGTCCTTGTCGATTTTGTCCCACGTGTCGCCGTAGGTGTCAACCGTCCGGATGTAAAGACTGCCGGTCTTTGTGTGATACTTGTACTGCATCAGTCCCTCCCCAAAGCGTTTCCCCAATTTGTAAACGTTGAACAATCTGGGGAAATTATAGCACAGTCAACTCGGCCTGTTGTGCATTTTTTCCCAACTCAAAAAGCGGAATGGGAACAGGCCGGCTCAAAACTCTTTTTTATCGGACTTACGGCGGTTTTTCCGAAAAAATTTTTTGAAGAATTTTTTGTAAAGGATTCTCAGCTTGTTAGACTAAAAGGCACAACCGATTTATTTCAGCAATTCTTTGGAGGAAATGCTTATGAGACAATGTTGGTGGATTCTTTGGACGGCAGCGGTCAGCGTTTTTTTTGGATGCAGTCGTTCCCAATCGCTGAATTGTTCGCAGACAGCGCTCGGGGCGCATACGGCGGTGACCCCGGTGCCGCGGGGAGATGAGTGGTGGACCCGGCGGCATCAGGCGATTTTGGAACAGCTCCCCCGAAAGAATCCGCAGGTCGTTTTCATCGGCGATTCCATCACGCACGGCTGGGAAAACAAGGGCAAGGCCGTCTGGGATGCCTATTACAGTTCCTATGATGCCCTCAATCTGGGCTACAGCGGCGACCGTACGGAGCATGTGCTGTGGCGGCTGCAGAATGGGGAAATCGACGGCATTCAGCCCAAACTAGCTGTGCTGATGATTGGGACGAATAATGCCGCTCGAGAACAGTATTCCGCC